>JAFAIW010000159.1 GCA_019236495.1 Vulcanimicrobiota bacterium
GCTCAATCAAGAATTCGCGGAGGATAAGCACTCGTAATGATCAACGTGTCAATGAAGGCCATGCTGGAAGCGGGCGTCCACTTCGGCCACCAAACCCGCCGGTGGAATCCGAAGATGAAGCCGTACATCTTCCAAGAGCGTAACGGCATCTACATTATCGATCTTTCCCAAACGGTCGCGCACTTGCGCCACGTTTACGACGTCGTGCGGCACATGTCACGCGAAGGGAAAGTCATTCTTTTCGTTGGGACGAAGAAGCAGGCGCAGGACGTCGTCCGCGAAGAGGCGGAACGTTGCGGCTCGTTCTACGTCAATCAGCGCTGGCTCGGCGGTACGCTGACAAATTTTTCGACGATTCAAAAGCGTATTGCGCGCCTGCGCGAGCTCGAAAACATGCGAGCTCAAGGCACGTTCGATCTTCTTCCGAAGAAAGAAGTCAGCAAGCTCACCGAAGAACTCGGCAAGTTGGAGCGCTTTCTCGGTGGTATCAAAGACATGCACCGTTTGCCGGATGCGGTTTTCGTGGTCGATCCGAAAAAAGAGCGCATCGCGGTCTTGGAGGCGCGCAAGCTCCACATTCCGATCATCGCGGTCGTCGATACCAATTGCGATCCTGACGAAATCGATTATTTGATTCCAGGCAATGACGATGCGATTCGCGCGGTGAAGCTCATGGTCTCGAAAATTGCGGATGCGGTCATTGAAGGAAAGACCGAAACCGAGAGCTCGATCGACGTGGAAGAAGCCGATCAAGCCGACTACGCGGCGTACAGCCAACCCGCGACTGCAGAAGCCGTTCCGGAGGAGGCGGGCGTTTAATGTCAACCGCTACCGATTACCAACCGAAGGCCGAGGAAGTCAAACGTTTGCGCGAAGAAACGCAAGCGCCGATGTTGGATTGCCGCAAGGCGCTCGTCGATACGGCGGGCGATTTCGAGAAGGCAAAACAAGCGCTCGTCGAGCGCGGCGCGGCCCAGGCCGCTAAGAAGGCCGAGCGCGTCGCGAATGAAGGGTTGGTCACGGCGTATATCCACGCTGGGGGAAAGATCGGCGTTCTGGTCGAGGTCAACAGCGAGACCGATTTTGTTGCGCGCAATCCGAAGTTCGGTGAATTGGCGCGCGACATAGCGATGCACATCGCGGCGATGTCGCCGACGTACATCGATCGTGAAACCGTTCCCGAAGCAACCGTTGAGGAAGCGCGTGCCGAATTCGTGAAGGCAGTCCCACCCGGGAAACCGGTGGACGTCGCTCAAAAAATCGTCGATGGAAAGCTCAATAAATGGTACGAAGAGCACTGTCTGATCGAACAACCATTCGTAAAGGACGACAGCATGACGGTTGGCGAGTTGATCAACAGCGTTGTCGGCGTCCTGGGCGAACGCATTCGGGTTCGGCGATTCACGAAGTACGCGTTGGGGGATAGCCGGTAGTCTTGCAAGAGTCCGCCCCGAAATACACCCGAATTCTTCTGAAAATTTCCGGCGAAGCGTTTGCCGGCAAAGACACCGGAGTCGACGTCGAGACGACGGCGCTCATGGCGGAAGAAATCGCGGCCATCGCGCGAGACGGGATTTCGGTAGCGGTGGTGGTCGGTGGCGGAAACATTTGGCGCGGCAAGCTCCATGAAGAGCACGGCATGGACCGGGCTACCGCGGACTACATGGGCATGCTTGCAACCGTCATCAACGCCCTTGCCCTGCAAGACGCGCTCGAGCGCATGGGTGTTCCGTCGCGCGTTCAAACGGCCATCGCAATGCACGAGATTGCCGAGCCGTACATCCGTCGCCGCGCGATCCGTCATCTCGAAAAGGGCCGCGTGGTCATCTTTGCCGCCGGGACGGGCAATCCGTACTTCACCACCGACACAACTGCAGCGCTTCGTGCCGTGGAAGTAAATGCGCAAGCGGTGCTCAAGGCCACCAAGGTCGACGGAATCTATTCTGCCGATCCGAAGAAAGTGCCGTCCGCAACACGCTTTACGCGAGTGACCTATCGCGAGGTTCTGCGACTCGGTCTTGAAGTAATGGACAACACGGCGCTCACGCTGTGCATGGACAACGATTTACCGATCATCGTCTTCGACATGGGCCGCCTCGGTAATATTCGTCGCGTCGTCTGGGGCGAACCGATCGGGACTATCGTCGCAAAGGAGCAAGAGGCCCAGACGACCGCAGGAGGTGTGCGATGAGCGATCCCTATTCTAAGGATGCAGAGAGCAAGATGGTCAAGTCGGTGGAGGCGACGCGGCACGAATTCGCCTCCGTACGCACCGGCCGCGCTTCGCCCATGCTGCTCGATCGTTTGCACGTCGAAGCGTACGGAGCCGCCGTGCCGCTGAAGCAGGTCGCCTCGGTCAGTGCGCCCGACGCGCGTTCGCTCTTGATCTCGGCATTCGATCGGAATACGGTCGGCGAAATCAAGAAAGCGATCGAGAAAAGCGATCTCGGCCTGACTCCCAACGTGGATGGGAGCAACGTCCGTCTCACGATTCCGCCGCTGACGGAAGACCGCCGCAAAGACCTCGTCAAAATCGTGCGGAAGAAGGGCGAAGACGGAAAGATAGCGGTACGAAACATCCGTCACAAGATTCACGATGAGATCAAGGCGCAGCTCAAAGATCACAAGATCACCGAGGACGAGAGCAAGCGCTTTCAGGACGCACTGCAAAAAGTCACCGATCGCTTCGTGAAAGAAATCGACGGGCTCGTCGACGCAAAAGAAAAAGAAATCATGGAGGTGTAAAGCCTCCAGCGATGACGGAGCTTGCGTTGATGGAAGAGCTGCAGGCGCGCCGGGCTCACGGTGCCGATTGGGTGCGCTCGCTCACTTTCACCGTGTTGCGACCCGTCTACCCAGCGGCCGGTCGTGGTGCGCTGCGCGTACTGCGTCTGCGCGAACGCGAGGGGACGGTCGAATTGGTTGCCGGCTACGAGTCCTACGAGCGCCTCGCCGACTAAAAGCCGGGGCTAGAGGGCCGTCTCTCGAACGTCCTCCCCGCATCATGGCTGCAGACGGAGTATCGAAGTCTTCGACGGTTCGAGGCGCAGTGACCGCGGGAATGCCTCTCGCGGTGCGCCGCGTGCTGACGGGCCTGCTGGTCGCGGTTATCGGAATCGCGACCATTTTCTCGCCCTATACCTTTTTTGCACTCGTGTACCTCATCGGAATGCTTTGCCTGTACGAGCTCTCACAGCTGTGCGAACGAAAAGGACAGTCGCTCGAATATCCGGTGGCGGTCGTTGCGGTGCTCGGCTACATCACGCTCGCGATCTTCGACCTGCTGCACAAATGGGAAGGGGCGCTCCTCGCCGGAATCACTATCGCGACTTTTTGGCTGGGTATGTACGGCGAGCAAAAAGGCTACTTTGCACGCACTGCCTACACCCTGCTCGCCGTGTTTTACATCGGAAAGCTTTTGACGTATTTCGTGTTCATTCGAACGATTCCGGGCGAAGGTCTCGTGCTAACGCTCTATGTCGTCATTTTGATCGCCATGACCGACATCAGTGCGATGGTCGTCGGATCGCTCGTCGGTCGTCATCAACTGACCAAAGTATCGCCGAAGAAAACCGTCGAGGGTTCGCTCGGCGCACTCTTCATCGTCATGGCGCTCGGCTGGCTCTTGGGGAGCTACCCGGGCCTCCATTTGGTGTGGTGGCAGGGGCTGTCGCTCGGCGCGGTTACGTCGCTCGCCGCGCAGGCCGGCGATTTGGTCGAGTCGGCGTTGAAGCGTGACGCCGGCGTGAAAGATGCCGGCTCGATGATTCAAGGTCACGGCGGCGTGCTGGATCGCTTCGACTCGTATCTCTTCGGCGGCATGGCGTTTTACGGTATGCTGCATTTGGTTGGAGTTTTGCCGGCATGACTCGCAAGCGCGTGGCGATCTTGGGATCGACGGGTTCGATCGGCACGCAAGCTCTCGACGTGATCGCCGCGCATGAAGAGCACTTTGTGGTCGCCGCGCTGGCGGCGGGTCGCAATGCCGAACTGCTCGCCGCGCAGGCGGCGCGCTTTCGTCCGGATATTCTCGCGCTCGCTCACGGCGGCGAGTTCGAGTCGCATGGAGCGCGCTTCGTTCGCGGTGTAGGCGCCTTGCATGCGGCCGCAGTGGAAAGCGCCGCCGACATCGTCCTCGCGGCGACGGACGGCGCGGTCGCATTTGACGCTGTGTTCGCGGCAGTCGAGCGCGGCATCGACGTGGCGGTCGCGAACAAGGAACTCGTCGTCTCCGCGGGACCGCTGCTGATGGAATCGGCGGCGCGTCATGGCGCGCGCATCGTACCGGTTGACAGCGAGCATAGCGCGATCTTTCAATGTTTGGTGGGTGAACGCGTCACCGATGTCGCCACGATCGTGTTGACGGCGTCTGGAGGACCGTTTTGGCGGAAGAGCGCCGAGGAGATGCGCGGCGTGAGCGTCGACGACGCCCTCGCGCATCCGACCTGGCGCATGGGCCCGAAAAACACCATCGATTCCGCGACGATGATGAACAAGGGTCTCGAGATGATCGAAGCATGCCGTCTCTTCGGCGTGCGTCCGGCTCAGGTCGCGATCCTGGTTCATCCGCAGAGCGTGGCGCACGGCGCCGTGATCTTCAAAGATGGCAGCGTCAAAGCGCAACTCGCTCCTCCCGATATGCGGCTGCCGATCGGATACGCACTCGCGTACCCCGCGCGCCTGGATTCCGGAAGAGCGTTCGATGCGTTCGGACTCTTTGGTGGGCATCCCGAGGCGGTTTCGGTTCGCCACGACTACGAGCGACCCGACGCGGAACGATTTCCGTGCGTGCGGTTGGCCTATGCGGCGGCGGAGGCAGGCGGCACCGCGCCGGCCGCCCTCTCGGCTGCAAACGAAATTGCGGTCGCTGCGTTTCTCAACAGGGAAATCCGTTTCGGGCAGATCGCCGGCACGATCGAGTCGGCGCTGGCGGCCGTCCCGGTCGTCGAGCTCACGCTCGAAGCGGTGCGCGCCGCCGACGCGGCAGCGCGAGCGGCCGCGCGCTCGGCCGTCGATCGACTGAAAGGGCGAGTTGAGGTTTAAGTGATCGTGGCAGAGTTCATCCAAGCCGAAAAGCTTATCACGTTCCTCGTGATGCTGTCGGTCCTGATCGTCTTGCATGAGTTGGGTCATTACATCGTTGCCCGACGCAATGGGGTGCGCGTCAACGAGTTCGCGGTCGGCTTCGGTCCGAAGCTTGCCAAGGTCGTCGATAAGAACGGGACGGTGTGGGCGCTGAATTTGCTTCCTATCGGCGGCTATTGTGCGATGCAAGGGGAAGACGGAAAGAACACCGAGGCGGAGCAGCAGCGCGAATTTCGGGCGGGCTCAGCCCGATATTCGGACGACAACTTCCAGGCGAAAGCGGCGTGGCAGCGTTTGGCGATCGTCGTAGCGGGACCGTTCGCCAATTTCATTTTGGCATTCGTCATCTTGCTGGCAAGCGCGACGATCTTCGGCGTGCAAGGCGACCGCAGCCAAGCCGTGGTGGGACCACTGATTACGGGCATGCCGGCGCAGCGTGCCGGTTTGCGGCCCGGAGATCGCGTCGTATCCGTCGATGGGGTTACCATTCGAGACGGACAACAATTGGTGGACTTGATCCACAATTCCGGCGGAAAACCGCTGCGTATCGTCTACGTTCGCAACGGCATCGCGAGCAGCGTGACCGTCGCGGCCATCGTCGGCCGGTGCAACGATCCCAAGCACCCGCACTATGCGTGCATCGGTTTTACGCCGGTGCCGGCATTTCAGCGGGTCGGGCCGGGCGAGGCACTCCTGGACGCGGCAACCGGCATGGGGCGGCTCTGGGACCAGACGGTTGGTTCGCTTGCACTGTTGGTCGCGCACCCACGCGAGTACGGGAGCCAAGTACGCGGCATCGTCGGGATGGAGCAGGTCGCGACCGTCACGCAAGACTTCGGTGGGGGGCTCTATCTCCAGCTGGCCGCCTTGATCTCCTTTTCGCTGGGAATTTTCAACCTTCTGCCGATTCCGGCGCTGGATGGGGGGCGCGCCGCCTTCATTCTCGCCGAAATGTTGCGTGGGAAACCCGTCGATCCGGAGAAGGAAGCGTTAGTGCACATTGCCGGTTTTGCCGTCTTGATGCTCGTCATGGTGGCGGTGACCTTCCACGACATCTCGAACATCGTTTCCGGTAAGGGAGTTTTCTAGCTTGCTGACACTGCGCCGCAAATCAAAGCCGGTTTTCTTGCAGAACAAAACCGGCGATCCCGACGCGAAGGGTGTGTGGATCGGTGGCGACCATCCGGTTGCGGTGCAATCGATGACCACCACGGACACGGCCGACGTCGACGCGACGTTGACGCAGATCTACGCCCTCGCGATGGAAGGGTGCGAGATCGTGCGTTGCACCGTCAAGGACCCACCCGACGCGGCCGGGATTCCGAGCATCGTACGCCGCTCGCCGGTACCGATCGTCGCGGACATCCATTTCGATCACAAGATGGCGCTGGCAGCGCTCGAAGCCGGCGTGGCAAAGCTGCGTTTGAATCCCGGCAACATCCGCGACTACAACAAAACCAAGGAAGTGGTCGAGCTGGCGGTTCGCACCGGCACGCCGATTCGAATCGGGGTGAATATGGGCTCGCTCGCGCCAGATCTCGAAACGTCGATGGGTCATACCCCGGAAGCGATGGTGGAGTCGGCGATGCGTCACGTCGAGATCCTCGAGGGGCTCGGCCATACCGATATCGTCATTTCGCTGAAAGCCCACGACGTGCGCACGACGGTTTTTGCCTATCGCTTGATGGACAAACGATTGGCCGAACGGAACACGCCATACCCGCTGCACTTAGGCATCACCGAGGCCGGAATGCTGCGGGACGGCACGATCAAGTCGTCGATGGGGCTGGGCATCTTGCTGTTCGAGGGGATCGGCGACACGTTGCGCTGTTCGCTGGCAGCGGATCCGGTCGAAGAGGTGCCGGTATGCTGGGGAATCCTCAAGGGTCTCGGGCTGCGCGAAAAAGGCTTCGAGATCACCGCCTGCCCTTCGTGTGGCCGGGCTGAAATCGACGTTCTCGAATTGGGGAGAAGCGTCGAGGCCATCGCCAAAGAGTATTCCGCTCCCGTCAAAGTCGCGGTCATGGGGTGCGTCGTGAACGGCCCCGGCGAATCGAAAATGGCCGACGTGGGAGTGGCCGGCGGCAAGGGCAAGGGGGCCATCTACCGGAGGGGCGAGCTGGTAGGCACTTTTCCCGAAGAACGCCTGCTTGGAGCGCTCCGCGTGGAGATAGAAAAAGTCATCGTGGAACAATACCCCGAGTACGCGCATGAAGCGACGTTGGTCAGCTAGAGTTCAGTGGCGCCCGCTACTGCTGACGGCCGTTATCGCGGCCGCCGTGTCGTCGCTCTTGGCGTTTTCGCAACCGCTGGAATTGCGCGTCGACGGACAGCGCGTGGTCACCGACGTTCCACCGATTGCGCACGAACAAGAAATATACGTGCCGCTTCGTGCGGTTGCGGATGCGCTTGGCGCGGACACGCATTTCGCCAAGAACGGAATGATCGAGGTGATCCGCGGCGATCAAACGCTGCGGTTCGTTCTCGGGTCAGATAAGGCTACTCTGAACAGCGCACCGATCTCGTTACGTCGAGCGCCGTTTCGCGTGCGTGGCCGCGTGATGGTGGGGTTGCACACCGTTTCGCGCGCGTTTGGTGTGAAGACGCGGTACGACCGCCGAAGCGCACGCATCGACCTCGACACTCCCGGCGTTATCGAGGCGACGACGTCATCCGACGAGACGGAGTAGCCGGCTAGACTCCGCCGACGAGGCGTTTGACGAACGAGGCGCGCGCGCCGAGATCCGCCGGCGCTTGTTGCATCGCCTCGAGGGCGCGATTCATGCGATCGAGTTGCGCATCGCGTTCGACTCGCAATCGTTCGTCGTTCGGAGCATAGCGGGAATAAATCTTCTGGACCGACGCATCGATGACCGATTTCTTGGGGATCGTGGCGCTCGAAGGGTCGTCGAGGTTGATCCGAACGTCAACTCCCGTCATATCCGTTACGCCGACCTTCGCGAAAAATGAGCTCAACCGAAGCACGTATTCCCAATCGTCGTAAGCGTCCAGCGTCTCGTCAAAGTATCCCGCGTCGAGAATGCACGCGCGATGATGGCCCATCGCATTGAGCGGCGCGTTGTTCCATACGAGGGTACTGCTGCTTTGCGGTGGATACTCGACCGCCAGCGGTCCTTCGAAGATCGGTTCGCTGTACATGAAGCGGCTGGTCATCCCATCGAGAGGCGTGCGCCGGAACAGTTCGAAGGAAGCGCGATTTCGCACCAAGCGCAGGCCCGATCCATCGATTGCGCCGACGAGGGCGGCGAGATGCGTCGGTTTGAAGACGTTGCCTTCGTCGAGATACGTCATGATCTCGCCGCGCGCCAGTTTCAAGCCGACGTTGCGGGCGCTGGCCCGGTTGACCCACTCGCACTGCTCGAAATAACGAATCTTCGCTGCGAACGGGAAGTTCGAAATGATTGGGCCCAAATTCAGCCGGGTGCACCCGACCGCCACGATTTCCCAATCTTCGTACGTCTGCGCCGCAATCGATTCGAGGGCGTCGGCGAGCAGTATCAAATCTTCGCCGCGAACCGGCACGATGACGCTGACGCGTGGCCACTTCGCCGGGTCGCGTCGCGGTGAGGCCGCAATGCGCGCCAAACGTTCCCGGATGACCGGAACGACCGCCGACGCTTTGGGTTCGACGATCTTCCAGACCTCGGGGTCCGCTCGAGCGGTCGTCACCAGCTCGTCCATCCTGCGCAGAAGGTCTTCGCGGCGGTAGCGGACCATGTCGGCGACGTCTTCCGTGACGTATTTTTCGATGATGTGAAAGAGTCCACGGTAGATGGGCCCCATCGATCGGATGTACTTGAGCCTCGAGTTGCCGCCGTGTTGCCGGTCGGCATACGTCGTGAAATTCCGAAAAGAGATTTTTGCACCGCTGGCGGCAATTCCGACGGAAAACTCGTAATCGCTGGTCTGTTGCGCTTCTTCGTGCTCCGGAAAGCCGATGCGCTGCAGAAGCTCCGTTCGCGTAAACGTACCACCGGCACCCAGGTACACGCCGTTCACGATGAGGTCGACGAGCTCGTTCCGATCGTCGTACGCTTGAATGTTGCGCAGTTGTGAGGGCTTCCTCACGAAGTATCCTGCGGTTCCGACAAACGCTCCATAAGCGCGCCCCTGCTCGTCCGCGAAGCTGCCGCTGTCATACAACAGATCGACGTCGGGATGCGCGTCCATGAAGTCCTTTCCGTATCGAAACGCTCCCGGAAAGAAGAAATCGTCCGCATTACATAGCGTCGCGTACTTCCCGTCCAGGAGGCGCACCCCAACCGCTGCGGCCCTGTTTGCTCCAAGATTTTTTTCGAGGGCGTGAATGCGGATTCGCGAGTCGCCGGCCGCATAGCGTCGAATGACCTCAAGCGAGTCGTCCGTGGAGCAGTCGTCGACGATCCAAAGGTGAAAGTCACCGAAGTCCTGGGCGAGTATGCTCTCGATTGTCTTGGGAAGGAACCGAGAGTAGTTGTAGTTCAGCACCAGAACGCCGAGCCACGGCTGTTTTTCGTGATCCATGAGCCGGGCTCACGCTTCTGCCGAGGGGCACGATCTCCTCGGAATAAAGTGTGCCGGAGGCGGGGCCGATAGTAACAGCGTGCCTGTTGAACAGAAGGTAGACCTGCCGGTCAATTTGACCCTTCAATTCCCGCTTCCTGACGGTCGCGAACTGGTGCGCGGGCCCCTGACGTACAACTTCGACGGCGTTGCGACGTTTCACGTCGCCGAGTTTCTCAAGGACGAGCGGTTCAAGCGCGCGTGGGTCGCCGGTGTGAGCACCGAGCACCAACCTCCGGAATTCGAGAATTACTGGGGAATCTACATCCACTGCTGGGCGGCGCAGCATGCGCTCCGGCTGCCGGGAGATTTCGTCGATTGTGGGGTCCACACCGGGATTTCTGCTCGCGCCGCGGCGGACTACGTCGCATTTGAGAGCGTCCACGACAAGACGTGGTTCTTGGTAGACACCTACGCGGGTGCGCCGATCGAGCAATTCACGGCCGAGGAGCTCCAGCTCGGCGCAGCGGAGCGCGCGAAGCGCTACGCGCTCGATACTTTCGGGATTGTGCAAAGAAGCTTCGCCCGGTATTCGAACGTGCGACTCGTCAAGGGCGCGATTCCCGAATCATTGAGCCAGGTAACGTGTGAGAAGATCGCCTATCTCTCGATCGACCTCGGCAGCGCCTACGCGGAAACCTCGGTCGCCCGCGTATTGTGGAAGCGCATGGTCCGCAGCGCAATTGCGATTCTGGACGGCTACGCCAGCGAGTCGCGGCGGACACCCCTAAAAGCCGCGTGGGACGAGCTCGCGGCGGAGATGGGATTTTCGATCGTCACCGTCCCGACCGGACAAGGCTTGCTCATCAAGGCGTGAACCCATGGCGATAGATCAGCGACTGTATATGATGATGTGCCGGGAGTACAAGCGGGCCCCGTTTTCCGGGCCGGCACTCTTCCTCGGCAGGCAGCGAGCGGAACTCCTGGCGCTCGCCCAAGCGCAACAGGTAGTGCGCGACACGGGCTTGACGCCGGCAGAATTGCCGGCCGACTTCGATACGCGGCCGAACATCCCGTACTGCCGGACCCTCAATGAAACCAACGACGAGGCCCTGGTTCGCCTGCTGGGATGCGACGAAGTTCACGCGATGGACTACTCCGAATACGAAGGCGCAGACATCATTCACGATTTGAACGATCCGATTCCGGAGGAACTCGCGAATCGCTTTGGACTGATCGTCGACTCCGGCACCATCGAGCACATTTTCGACACTCGCCAGGTGATGCGCAACATCGGCAATATGTTGAAGCCTGGTGGCCGCGTGATTCATTTTACGCCTGCCAACAACGCGATGGAGCACGGGTTCTTTCAAATGAGCCCGACGTTCTTCGCGGATTTTTATGGCGAGAATGGGTTTACCGACGTCGATGTGTGGATCGTCATTCAACCGCGCGACTGCCCACCCGGCAAACCGCTGCGAATGTTTCAGTACGATCGGAAGGTCTTCGGCGGCTCGAACAGCGTTTGGTCGTCCACCGAGGATCAGATTTTTCTCAACGTCAGTGCGACCAAAACGGCCACCTCGACGACCGACAGAATTCCCGTACAATTTCGCTATCTGCTGCGCTATCAGGAATTCAAGCAGGGGTCCGCGCCCTACCAATTCCCACTGTTTCTCGTGCGTTGGAACGGGGCGGACTGCGATCTCGTTCAGGTGGCCCAATAAATTCGGACGGCCCTTTCACCGATGATGAGCTTGGGAAGGGAGTCCTGGACGTGGACGTCGTCGACCGGTATTTGAGCGAAACCGAGGCTGGAATCCGCGCGATTTCACGCGACGACGTGCGCGCCGTGGTCGATGCCCTGTTTGCGGCTTGGCTCCAGGGTCGAACCATTTTCATCGTGGGAAACGGCGGCAGTGCCTCGACGGCATCGCACATGATGAACGACCTCAATAAATTTACGTCGATCGAAGGTCGCCGGCGTATGCGCGCGATTGCGCTGACCGACAACGTTCCGCTCATGACTGCGTACGGCAACGACCTGAGCTACGAAGACGTCTTCGTCGAGCCGCTTCGCAACTTGATGCGCGGCGGTGACGTCCTCGTTGCGATCTCCGGCTCTGGGAATTCGCCCAATGTGATCAAGGCCGTCCAGTATGCGATGGAGCACGACGCACAGGTCATCGGGTTGTGTGGCTCTCCGGGCGGCAAGCTTGCGACGCTGTCACACCTGCGGGTCGTCGTCCCCGCGGCGCAAATCTGCCAACAAGAAGATGGGCATCTCGTTCTCAATCACGCAATCGCAATGGCACTGCGCGCGCGAATAGCAGCCTCGGAAACAAGCGCTGCTCCGTCCGTCGTCTAACCGATGTCCAAGGTCGTCGTCACGGGTGGTGCGGGCTTCATCGGCAGCCACCTCGTCGAGCGGCTCGTCGCGGATGGACACGACGTCGTAACGATCGACAACCTCGCTGTCGGCAGGCGTTCGAATCTCCGCGCAGTCGAGCGCAACGGACATTTCAGCTTTCACGCGCTCGACCTGAACGACCCCTCCGCGGCCGCGCTCTTCGCGGGAGCGCATACCGTATTCCATCTTGCGGCGCTCGCGGATATCGTTCCGTCGATCGAGCGACCGGAGTCATATTTCCGCGCCAATGTCGATGGGACATTCGCGGTGGTCGAGTGTGCACGTCGCTCCGGCGTGCGTCGGATCGTCTACGCGGGCTCATCGTCGTGCTACGGCATTCCCGATTTCTACCCGACGCCAGAGACCGCCGAAATTCGCCCGCAGTATCCGTACGCGTTGACGAAATATCTCGGCGAGTGCATCGCGCTGCACTGGGGCAAGGTCTATGGGATCCCGAGTGTGTCGCTGCGGTTCTTTAACGTCTTTGGGCCACGCGCGCGCACTTCAGGAACTTACGGGGCCGTCTTCGGTGTCTTCCTTGCGCAGAAGCTGGCCGGAAAACCGTTCACGGTCGTCGGCGACGGTACGCAAACGCGCGATTTCACCTATGTCAGCGACATCGTCGACGGGATCGTTGCGGCGGCGGATAGCGACGTCAAGGACGAAGCGATCAATTTGGGCAGCGGCGGGACGTACAGCATCAACGAACTCGTTGGTTTGCTAAACGGACCCGTCCAGTACATTCCAAAGCGGCCCGGCGAACCTGACAGTACGTTCGCCGACGTGACGAAGGCAAAGCGTCTGTTAAACTGGGAGGCGAAGGTGTCGTTTGCGGAGGGTGTCCGCTCGATGTTGGAGCACATCGACGATTGGCGCGATGCGCCGGTTTGGGACGCAGAGTCGATTCACAAAGCGACGGAAGCGTGGTTTCGTCACCTGAGCACGGCGTAGGCAGCAATAGGAATGAAACGGTGAGTTCGAACGGCATGCGGCGGGTCTTGGTGACCGGCGGCGCAGGATACGTGGGAAGCGCGCTCGTGCCGCGCCTCTTGGCCGCCGGCCACGAAGTGACGGTTCTGGACCTCTACTTGTACGGCGACGTTCTCACCGAAAGCGCCGGTCATCGAAGCCTGCGCCAAGTTCGCGGCGACATTCGCAATCGCGCCGACGTTCGCCATGCGCTTGTCGGCGCAACCGACGTCATCCACCTGGCCTGCATTTCGAACGATCCAAGCTTCGAGCTGGATCCCGCCTTAGGACGCTCGATCAACTACGATTGTTTTCCGATGCTTGTGGACGAGGCGAAAGCTGCCGGCGTTTCGCGTTTCGTTTATGCGTCGTCGTCGAGCGTGTACGGCTTGCGCGACGAGGACAACGTTACGGAGGATCTGGCACTGCGGCCGCTCACCGATTATTCGAAATACAAAGCGATGTGCGAAGAGGTCCTTCTCGACCGTCGCGAACCCGGCTTTGCCGCCTTGACGGTCCGCCCCGCGACCGTCTGCGGCTATGCGCCGCGACTGCGCCTCGATTTGACCGTCAACATCCTGACCAACCACGCGGTAACGAATCGGGCGATCCGCGTATTCGGCGGGGAACAGATGCGCCCGAACATCCATATCGAAGACATGGTCGACTTCTACCTTCGGAGCCTGACGTGGCCGGCGGAAGCAATCGACGGGCGCATCTATAACGCGGGCTATCACAACCGGCGCGTCCGCGAGATCGCAGAGTCGGTGCGTACGATCGTCGGCGACGACGTTTCCATCGGCGTCGAGCCCACCGACGACAATCGTTCGTACCACATTTCTTCCGAGAAAATCAAACGCGAGCTGGGGTTCGAAGCGCAGCGATCGATCGAAGATGCGGTTACGGATCTCGTAGCGGCGTTTGAACGCGGTGGCGTGCCGAATTCGATGACCGACGATCGTTACTACAACATTCGCACCATGCAAAGGGTGCATCTCGCGTAAATGGCGGTAAGAGCGGAGCCCGACCTCGTCACATTTTGGCGACACGATCTGGGCGACGCCGAGGCAGCCAAGGTCGCGGAGGCAATTGCCCAACGCCGCTTGAGCCAGGGCCCGATCACGGGGGAACTCGAGGCCCGTCTCGCCGCTTACTTGGGGGTGGCCCACGTTGCGATGACGACCAGCGGGAGCACGGCGCTCTATGCCGCGGCCGCTACGCTTGGCATCGGACCCGGCGATGAGGTCATTCTGCCAAATCGCACGTTCATCGCCACCGCGCATGCGATAATGCTGACCGGGGCGGCGGTACGCCTCGTCGATTGCGAAATCGAATCGACGGTGATCGACGCCTCGCAAATCGAGCGAGCGATTACGCCTCGCACAAAAGCGATTCTCCCGGTTCACTTGAACGGAAACGCCGCCGACATGGAGTCGATCAACGACATCGCGCGGCGGCACGGGCTCTTCGTCATCGAAGACGCCTGTCAGGCATTGGGCTCGCGCTCCGCGGCGGGTGCGCTCGGGGCCTTGGGCACGTTCGGATGCTTTTCGCTTGGGGCGACCAAGATCGTCACGACGGGGCAAGGCGGATTCGTCGCGACGAGCGACCCCGCATTGCATCAGCGGCTCGTACTGTTTCGCAATCACGGGGTCAGCTCGACGTTCATCGCGCGCTACGAGCATTTCGGCTTCAACTTGAAGTACAACGACGTTTTGGCATCGATCGGGCTCGCGCAGCTCGATCGGATCGACGAGTACGTCGCAAAGCATCGCGCGCAATACCGGCGCTACCAGGCGGCGCTTGCCGATTTACCGTTCATCAGCATGCTCGAGATGCCGATCGACGACGGACGGGTACCGCTCTGGATCGAGGCCGTCTGCTCCGCACGAGACCGCGTGCACGAACATCTGCTGGAACGGCGCATTCAAACGCGCCCGTTCTTGCCGGATTTGAGCGAATCGCCGCACCTCGGGAACGACGACGCACTCTTCGTTCGTTCAAAGCGCTTTCGCAGGGACGGTATCACGCTGCCGTGCGGGCCCGACCTCTCGGACGAACAATTCGAGCGTACCATTACGGCGCTTGCCGAGTTGCGGGATTTGCCGCCGTACGGCGCCTAGGCCCGTAGCAGCGCCGCGTAGTTCATCGGGCGCCTTACTGCGTCGGGGGAATCCGTGGGATAGATCGGAAGGACGAGATCGGTTTCGAGCGTCCATCCGCCCGCGCGACAGAGCTCGCGAATCTCGTCCGCCGAATCGAACATGTAAATGTGGTCGACGTTCGCTGCGAAGACGACCGTCGTGACGAAAAATGGGGCGCGCGGCTTGAGCGCGCGGCGGATCTCTGAGAGAAGACGCTCCGGATGCTCGACGTGCTCCAATACTTCGCCGCAAACCGCGGCGTCGGCCCAACCATCCGCCGCGGGAATGCGTTCGGCGGCGTTCGCCAGCTCGAACCGCATCGAGCCTTCACCCCTCTCGTCCGCATAGCGGCGCGCGAACGCGACGGCGAGCTCGCTGATGTCGACTCCCAAATACTCCATCGCGGGGACGCGTTCGCGCAGCTCGCGCAGATGATAGCCGGTGCCGACGCCGACCTCGAGCACGCGCCCTCCTGCGGGGACCTTCGGAACGAACGCTTCAACGAACAGGCGGTTCATCGCGAAGTGGTTGGGCCACAACGCTTCGCTGAGCAATAAGCCCGGCAGATAGTAATGCGAAAACACCTCCGGATTGGAGTAGACGCGCTCGAACGCGTCGCGTTCGTTTGAAAGGAGGTAACGTCCGGTTTGCTCGAGGCGCCGCTGCAGGGTGAGGAACTCGAGCGAAAGTGCGACGTATCCCTTGACGCTGGACTGTAGCCAGTCCGAGCCGTCGAGCTCCTCGAGGCGGGCGGCAATCGCAGCGAGCGCGGGCATGCGCTCGCGCAGAGGCGGATCGCCCGCCTCGGCGGCTTTCCGCAAAAACGGCATCTGGCGCGCGAGCTCGTCGAGGACGGCCTGCGCGCGCGCCTCGTGGAGCTCGGCCGTCACGTGGCGATCCACTGCGGCGCTTCGAATGCAGCGGGGAGAGCAAGGACGTAGCGCCGCCTCATCTCGCTCGCTTCGGTCTGCCGCATGCCGAAGCGGTCGAAGAGGTCCTCGACTTGGGCGTTTTTCGCGGTCGCGAGATACTCCGCGCGAAGGACCGTTGCACCGGCCCGAGCGAGCTCGTCGAGCAGACGAGCCCAAAGTGCGCGCTCCGCTCCGCGCCCCAGTGCGCGGCAACTGAGCAGAAACGTGTCGAGGCGCCGTTCTCCGGCGGCGTCGCCCCGAATCGCGATGGCCAGCCCGACAATCCCTTGATCCCCGAACCGGTCGCGCAGCGAAAGCGTCAGTGCGGTCGTACCGGGCTCGTCGAGAAGGCGGCGAAGGTCGCCCGGTCCGTGGCGCCGCGTCGTCACGTTGAACTGGTTCGTCTTCGCGATCAACTGTGCGGCACGTTCGAAGCTGCGTTCGTCGACGGGTTCTATGCTCGCATGCAACTCGAGCGAATGGAGAAAATCTTCGAGATTCGGCGCCCGCACTTCGAGCGCGGCGCGCTGCCGTTGCGCAGCGTAATCTTGCGATCTCACGCGGTCGGTCTCACTGAGGCGCAGCGCGTCGAAGAGCGGAGTCTCTTCGAGCGCGCGAAGGATTCCTAACGGATCGCGTCCGCCCTCGATCAGTGCGACCTCGGGAAGCTCGTGCCGAACTTCTTCCAACTCGAAGGCTTGGTCGTCGACGAACGCGAGTGCATCGACGCCGAGATTCAGCTCGGCGGCGATCGAGCGCAGGTTGAGGCTCTTTGCTTCCCAATTGATGCGGATTGCCGAGAAGTCGCCGAGCTCGAGCGGCATATCGGGTCGCGCCGCAAATGCTTCGGTGACGTCTGCGGGATTGTTCTTGCTGACCAACGCCAAGAGAACGCCGCGCGCTTTCAGGTCGAGCGCGAGTAGTTGAATCCGGCGATAGACGCTTCCCGGAAAATCATGGCCGATTTGCAGTCCGTCGATGCCGTCTTCACCGAGTATCCCGCCCCAAAGTACGTTGTCGAGGTCCAAGACAAGAACTTTGCGCGGTGCGACCAACAGCGGTCGCAGCGTTCGTGCGACCGCAAAGGCAAAGGACTTCAACGCGCTTGCGGCGATCGGCTGGCGTGCGAAGAGATCCAGTTTGCGATCGAACGAGGCACTGCCGGCGCGCGCCGCCCACGCCGCAAAGTCGAACACATAAACGTTTGAGCTGCGCGCGGCGAGCGCAAGGATCGCCGCGTTCAACCGCGCGACGATCTCGCCGAGACCGAAACCCGCCGTCAAATCGCTCAGCGTCACGGGATCGACCGGCGGGAAAGTCGAGAGGAAGAGCGGCGCGGATGAAGCGTTGCGGAACCCGGCAGTCAGCGCCTCGATCCGGTCCCGAACCTCTTCGAAGGCGCGCTCGCGTTGTGCGCCCGTCAAAGCGTTCGGTGCCGCGCAGAGATCGGGATGCAGGTCTTGCAAGCGCCACAAGACGAGCACGGCGCTGGGGTCCGACGCGAAGATCGCGGAAGAAGGATCGAAGAGCAGCGGTTCCAGCACGCCGTAGTCACCGATGAACACCTCCGGCGAGCACGGAATCAGTGCGAGCGCGAAGGCCAGCGCGTCAGCCTGCGTTTCGAGCGTAAAAGTCCGGGCTATCGACAGCCGAAACGGCGGCGCGTTGCGGCTTCTTTCGCGAATCTCGGCCAGCGCGCGCTTCATCGACGAAAGGCGCCCGTCGCTTAGCGCTTCGTCGATCACGGCATGCTCGCTCCGCCCGTCACCGGAATGTTCGCTCCGTTGATGAACGCCGCACCGGGCCCACACAGAAACGCCACCACCTCCGCCACGTCCTCCGGTTCGCACATGCGGCGCAAAGGGTTCTTCGCCGACTCAACCTGCTTCGTGCGTAGAGGAACGTTCACCGACGCGGCGGTGTTCATCATCGACGGCGACACCGCATTGACGCGAATGCCCGCCGGACCGTACTCGAGAGCCATCGAACGGATCAGGCCCCACAACGCCATCTTTGCGGAAACGTATGCGGCAAGCTTCGGCGGCGGCTGATCGAAGACGTACTGTGAAAGCACCGCAACGATGACCGACTGGGCGGCCATTTGCGCGAGAAGCGCGCGCGAAATCTCGTAAAAGGCTTCGACGCTAACGCGCCAATGTTCGCGCAGGGCCTCGCCGTCATCGGGGAACGCATGCGCCTCGGGCATCGCACCCGCGGCGTGAACGAGCCCCGCAATGGAGCCGGATTCGAGCTCCGCTTCAACCGCACGCGCCAGTGCAGCTCCAGTGGAGAGATCGATGCTGCGGAACGGAACGTTCCGCGTCCATTCCCCGTGTCTCTCGAATCGCTCGCGATTGCGGCCCCATGCGACAACCTGCGCACCTGCGTGCGACAAACGCGCGCAGATTTGCGCACCGACGTCGCCGCTCGCGCCGGTCACCAAGATGCGCTTGCCGGCGACCTCACTCGCCGGCCGCTCCGAGGGTTGGTCGATCATCGTAACCTTCGCTTTCGCTTCGAAGAAGACGGCTCCGTCTTCGGTACCGGCGCCCGTGATGTCGAGATCGAGCGTGTTGGTGGAAGCGCTTACCGAACGCACCGTGCCGGTGATTTCCAACTCGGTGCCGATGCGGATCGGTCGCTTCCAACGAATTTCGAACTCGTTCCAAAGTGCTCCGGGGCCGGGCAAATGCATCCCGATGAGCGTCGACACAAACGAGGCGGCAAGCATGCCGTGCACGACTTGTCCGCCCATCGGGGTGCGACGCGCGTAATCGGGTGAAACGTGGAGCGGATTGCGATCGCCGGTGAATTCGGCAAACGCGGAGAGTTCATCGGCACCGAACCGATGAATTATCGTCCGTGAGTCACCGGCGGACCAGCGGTTCACTTTCAATTTCCGAGAGCGTTTGAGGTGCGTCCAAGTCCCAGTCCGCGCGCGTGACGTACAGCCGCCCCGCCTCCGGCTCCAGGATGTCGTCCGCGCGCAGATAGATCAAATTGTGCCGAAAAGGCTTTCGCTCGACGGGCTGGATTCGATTGGGAAGGAGCGGGTGCTCCGGCTCTTCCAAACCCCAGCCTGCCGCCGCCAGGGTCTCGTGGAAAGCCGGCGGCGACCCGGTGAAGTCCGCGAAAACGCAACCCGCACTCGCGAGGTCGCGGGAAGCTGCCGCCAGCGCGCGCAAACCGCTCTCCCGTCCTCGCTCGCCGGCGGGATGAAAAAAATCGACAATTCTTCCGACAAGCACCGTTTCGTCATCGAGTGCTCGCTCGATGCGAGTAGCGCAGAGCGCCGGTTCGCCGGCTTCGCCCGCGATGTAGACGCGATAGGCGTACGCCGGATGCTGCCGGTACCGATGCGCGATGAAATCCGGCGAACGCCGGGCGCAATATGCCATCGCGGGGTAACGCGTCCAATCGGGGCGATATGCAGCGGGATCGTACGGGGTAACGCCGCCGGATTCGGCGGGACGGTGCCGCAACGTGTCGAGCCGAGCGCTGCGTGCCCCCGGCAGCAACAGATCGCGGACGCGCTGCGGATCGAAGACGACGAGCGAGCGCGGCAGCGCCGGGATGAGCGTGGCGCCTAACCGCTGCATGATGGCGGCGCTTTCGGGTTTCCAAGGACTGCCCAAGAGCAGAGGAAAGAGCGCTCGGGCTGCCGCCAGGAGGCGCAATCCGGCTCCGTGCCGGTACGCCGCATCGACCATCCAGTGGCCGATCCACGCCGCCGTGACTTCGGCTTCTCCCCACTGCGTTGTAACCGGATGGTAGCCGAGCATCCCGGTCAGCCGGTCGCCGTCCCAAACGCTCAAGATATTCGCGCTATCGTCCTCGACGTCGAACGTCCAGTCGAACATGGGGCGTGCGCGCAGCGGTGTATCGGGACGGAGGTTTCTCGCGACGAACGCATCGAGTTTTTCCCACTCGCGCATCGGGAAACGGGTTCGAACGACCGGCCCTTCGCCCCGCGCGGCGGGAAGCGACGACGTCACAATTCTGCGCCCTTTTCCCGTAGAATCGTTCGAATGACCCCGACGTTGACGAACTCCGCGATCTCGAGCAAGTCGAACGTTACGCCGAAACGCTGCTCGAGCTCGGCGATCAAATTCACCATGCCGAAAGAATCCCAGCCTTGCACGTCATCGTGCGAGGAGCTTTCGGCGAGCGACCCCGGATCGACCGAGAACACGTCGGCGATTGCGCGGTACAGTGGATCGTCGGCCGGCATCTTCAGATGGCGTGCGGGGTTACCGCGAGTTTCTTGACGGCAAGGATCTCTTCAACGAGATCGCAGTCGCTCGACGTGCGAACCGCCAGCTCTTCGAGCGCGAAGCGGAATTCGCGGCCTGCGTCGAGGACGGCGTCGAAGAGCGCGCGGCGTCGCAGCGGATCTTCGGGGAGCATCTCGAGGGAGTAGAAGACGATCCCGTCGATCGAGGCCAAATCGCGTAGCGTTGCGTCCAGCATCATGTAGCAATCCGGCATATAGTACTCCGTATTGCTCAGCAAGAAAACCGCCCCCTGGCGCGCGCAGTAATCGCGAATGACGAGGTTCTGAACGCGCTGGGGAATGAGGCTACCGGCGATCTCGCGGCTGAAGATGTAGCCTCGCAAGCGGGCAGCGCTCATCGGATCGAGGGTTTCCGGTAACTATACCCGATTTTGGTCGCTGGGCGCGTCGTTATCGGAAGGAACGTTTCGCCGAGCGGCTTCGTGTCGTAAGGCGTCAACAGGGACTTGAAGCGCACGTTGATGCTCCAGCGAGCTTTCTCTTCGAGGTTCACTCGGTTACCGTGCGGCACGGTGTGCGAAAAAAGGACGACGTGACCGTAAGGAACTTCCAGCCAAACGACGCGATCGGCGATCGCGGCAAAAAAACCTTCAGCGTCGAGTGAAGCATAATGTGGGAAGTCGTCGTAGACGTCTTCGGCTTCGTGGCGCGGCAAGACGAACATCGAACGCGTGCGATAGCAGTCGACCAAAGGTAACCAACTCACGACCTCGTAAGGCGAATTTCCCGACCAGACGTCCGAGTGGACGGGGAGAACCGAGTCGGCATCGCGCGGGAGTTGGATGCTCAAATTGCACGACCGTTGCATTGCCAGCTCGTTACCGGCGAGCCAGGCCAGGTGTTGTTTGACGAGCCGGTAGACCCCGATGCGCGTGCCGTCACCGCCGGCTGCGAGATGGCGAATCAGGGCCAGCCGAAAATCGTTCAAGCCGTCGACGGTGACGTGATGGTGAATGGAGTCGAAGAATTCGTCTCGGTCGACGTGCGCGCCGAGCAAGCGTAGCCCCTCGCGATAGATGCCGTCGCGCAACGCGTCCAGCGAGTCCCGATCCTCGACGGCAAAGATCACATAACCGTCTCGCAAGAATCGATCGATCGCCGCTTGCTCGTTCGGCTCGTAAAAGCTCACGTCTACGGTCTGCATCTCCACGAAGAGCGTCGACCCCCGTTCGATGGAACTTTAGGAAGCCGAACACTCCATTGCAAACGACAGGTAAAGAGGACCTGCGAGGATACGGTGCTCCTCAAGGAAGGCGCCGCCAAAACCGAAGATTGGAAGGAGACCGAGCGCTCCCCCAACGGGGGCGATTTTCGGGCGCCTTTTGCACGTGGCGGGCAGGTGTTGTTGAGGAATTCCATGGTCGCGGGACCGCCGTCGAAAGTCCAATCGCTGGCAGAGCTCGCCCTAACGATCGAAAATCTCAAGCGGGAGGGACGAAAGGTCGTCCTATGTCACGGCGTTTTCGATTTGCTGCACATCGGACACATTCGCCATTTCAGCGAAGCGAAGGCATTGGGCGACGTGCTTGTGGTCACCTTAACCGAAGATCGGCACGTCAACAAAGGGCCTCATCGTCCGGCGTTCACGGAAGCGCTACGCGCGGAAGCGCTTGCCGCGCTGGGCATGGTCGACTACGTCGCCGTGTCGCGCTATCCCGATGCACAAGCCGTCATCTTGCAACTGCAACCCGACATTTACGCCAAAGGTCCCGACTACAAGGATGCCTCGGCAGACGTCACCGGAGGCATCGTCAAGGAGCGAGAGGCCATCGAGTCGGTCGGCGGGTCGATCGTGTTCACTGAAGACGTTACCTTCAGCTCGTCGGCGCTACTCAACCGGCATTGGCGAGCGTTCGACGACGGCGTCGAGCGGTATCTTCAGGAATTCCGCTCCCGCTATTCCGCACGCGACGTGATCGAGCACGTCGAGCGGCTGAGCACGATGCGCGTTGCCGTCGTCGGCGAAGCGATTCTCGACGAATACGTCTACTGCGACCAATTGGGCAAATCCGCGAAGGACCCGGTCTTGGCGATGCGATTCGAATCGGCGGAGGTGTTCGCCGGCGGCGCGCTTGCCGTTGCGAATCATCTTGCGGGCTTCTGCCGCTCGGTCGAGCTCGTGAGCTACCTGGGAGCGAACGGCGATCCCCACGAGAATCTCATACGAAGCAGTTTAAAGCCCAACGTCCGCCCCAACTTCATCTACAAGAAAAACTCGCCGACGATCCTGAAGCGACGTTATATCGAGCGAGTTCTTTTTACGAAGCTCTTCGAGCTGTACATGATCAACGACGAGCCGATTTCCGAGGAGGAAGAGGGCGTCCTGGGATCGTTACTCGACGCGCGTTTGGAAAATGCGGATCTCGTGGTGGCGGCAGATTTCGGACACGGACTCATTACGCCTCGCATCGTCGCGCAGCTGGCGAGCAGCGACCGGTTTCTGGCCGTAAACACGCAGGTCAACGCCGCGAACATCCGGTTTCACGCGATCTCGAACTATCGCCGGGCGGACTACGTCTGCATCAACGAAGGCGAGCTTCGATTGGATGCACGCAACCGTACCGCGGCGGTGGACCATTTGATCGGCGGATTGAACGAGAAGCTCAATTGCAGTCGCTTTCTGGTGACGCGCGGCAAGAGTGGGGTGAGTTACTTTGAGAGCGGGCGCCAGGTCGACAGCCCGTCGTTTGCGCACAACGTCGTGGACCGCATCGGGGCGGGAGACGCCGTGTTGGCGATCACGTCGGCTTGCGCGGCAGCGGGGACCCCGCCCGAAATTCTGGCGTTTCTCGCGAACGTGATCGGCGCGCTCAAGGTGGAGATCATGGGCAATCGTTCTTCGGTCGACCGCGTCTCCACGATCAAGTTCATCGAATCACTGTTGAAATAGCATGGTCATCGGTATCGATTTCGACAACACGATCGTCAACTACGACGGACTTTTTTCGAAGGTCGCGGCCGAGGTGGGGCTCGTGCCCGTCACCTTTCGAGGAAGCAAGACGGAAATCCGCGACCATCTGCGCGCGCACGGCGCGGGCGACGACGACTGGCAACGCGTTCAAGCGGAAGTCTACGGACGCCGAATCGAAGCCGCGCCGCCCTTCGAGGGAATCCGGGAATTCCTGGAGCAGTGTCGGATGCGATCGATCCCGACGCACATCGTGAGCCATAAGTCGACTCACGCGCCGTTGGATCCTCTGCGCACCGACCTGCGCGCCGCGGCTGCGAAGTGGCTCCAACGTCACGACGTGCGCGTGGAAAGCGTGCATTTCGAGGGATCGCGAGCCGCGAAACTCGCGCGTATCGCGTCGCTCGGCTGCACGCATTTCGTCGACGATCTCGAAGAGATTTTTCTCGAGCCGGCGTTTCCGGACGGCGTAGAACGGTGGTTGTTTGCCCCGGCTCATTCGAGTCGCGGCTCCGGATGCCGAACGGTGCAAAGTTGGCGAGACCTGGCGGATGAACTCTTTGGCGTTCGCGCGCGTTGACGTTCCGCGAAAGGGCGGAAACAACCGCCTTTCGTGCATTCAGGCCGGGGCCGGTCGCGTTGCAGAAAAACGCTACGACGCTTCGAGTGCCGACGGCCTCGAACGGCTCGAGCGTGAGGCTTGCGCGCTCGAGTTTCTCGGTACGCTGGGCGTTCGTAACGTTCCGCAGCTCGTCAGCGTCGATCGCGAGAATCGCGTCCTCTGCATGGAATGGATCGAAGGTGGTCCTGCGGACTCCATAACTGACGAAGATATCTCGACGGCGCTCTCGCTTGCTGCGACCCTGCATGCAGCCCGAACGAACGCCGGCGCACACCGGTTGCCGCTCGCTCGCGAAGCCTGTCTTTCGCTCGAGGCGCTGTGCGAGCAAGTGCGCGCGCGCCTGACGCGGCTGCGCGCCGCCGGCGAGGGCGACCTCGAGCTCCTGCTCGACCGGGCGGCGCGTGCATTCGCACGGGCGGAGAGCGACGCGCGTTCTGCTCCTCTCCGCGAGACGCTTTCGCATGAAGAAGCGACGCTGTCGCCTTCCGATTTCGGCTTTCACAACGCCCTGCGTACGGCCGACGGCCGCTTGACCTTCATCGACTTCGAATACTTCGGCTGGGACGATCCCGTGAAGCTGACCGCCGACTTTCTGCTCCATCCCGGAATGGCGCTCTCGCCGGAGCAGAAGCGGGCGTTTGCCCGTGGTGCGGAAACGATCTACGGGGGCGATGCGCAATTTCGCGCGCGGCTGGTCGCGCACTTCGATCTCTACGCGCTGCGCTGGGCTGCGATCGTTCTCAACGAGTTTCTTCCCGAAGGGCGAGCGCGCCGTACGTTTGCCGGCGGCGAGCGCGATTGGGAGGCGACGAAACACACGCAGCTCGCGAAAGCGCAACGCTTGCTCGACGAGCTCGAAAGCGGTGCGGTGCACGAGAGTCTTGCCGATGGATGAACGATCGCGCTACCTCAGGCGGCTCACCTTCGATGCGCTCGAAGGTGGAAAGCGCGGACACGTCGGCGCGACGCTTTCGCTCATCGAGATTTTTCGCGTTCTTTACGACGACGTACTGAGCGTTCGACCGGACCAGCCGCAGTGGCCGGACCGCGATCGCTGCATCCTCAGCAAGGGTCACGGTTGCCTGGCCCTCTATGCGGTGCTTGCCGACAAGGGGTTCTTCCCGATGGAGGAGCTCGTGCGGCAATGCTCTCCGGGCGCGCTGCTGGGCGGGCACCCCGAAACGCACATCCCGGGCGTCGAAGCGTCGACGGGCGCGCTCGGTCACGGGCTTCCGATCGGCGTGGGCATGGCGGTGGCGGCGCGCATGCAGGGACGCTCTCACCGCGTGTTCGTCGTGATGGGCGACGGCGAGCTGGACGAGGGTTCGGTGTGGGAAGCGGCGCTCTCGGCAAGCAAGCACGCCTTGGACAATTTGATCGCCGTGATCGACTACAACAAATTGCAATCCTATGGGCCGGTGAGCGAAGTCCTGCCGCTCGAACCGCTTGCCGACAAGTTACGCGCCTTCGGCTTTGAAGTTCGCGAAGCCGACGGTCACGATGTCGCCGCGTTGCGAACGGCCTTTGCGGATCTTCCAGCCGCAGTGGGAAAGCCCACGGCGCTGATCGCCCATACGGTGAAGGGCAAGGGCATCGATTTTGCCGAGCACAACGCCGCGTGGCACCACAAAGCGAAAATCGACGCCGCGGCGGTAGACGAATTGCGTGCCGCCCTGGAGCGCGCCTGATGCGGCAAGTTGCCGTCAACGCCGTCTACGAACTGGCAAAACGCGACCCGCGCGTGGTCTTCATCGGTTCCGATCTCGGGCCCGGTGTGCTCGAAAAGATGAAGACCGAAATGCCCGAGCGATTTTTTATGGAGGGCGTCTCCGAAGCACACGTGATTGGAATGGCGGCCGGGCTTGCGATGGAGGGATACGTTCCTTACATCAACACGATCGCGACCTTCCTTACGCGACGCTGCTACGAGCAGATTGCCATCGACGTCTGTTTGCACCGTCTTCCGGTGCGACTGATTGCGAGCGGCGGCGGCGTCGTCTACGCTCCCCTCGGACCGACGCACATGGCGACCGACGATCTCGCGCTGATGCGCTCTCTTCCGCATATGACCGCGGTCGCTCCGGTGGACGCGGACGAGATGCGGCGTCTGATGGACGCCTCGCTCGCATACGACGGCCCCCTCTACATTCGGCTGGCAAAAGGCGGCGATCCGATCGTTTCTCGAGGTGACGTGCCGTTTAACATCGGCGAGGCGATTCGCATGCGCGGCGGCGACGATGTTCTTATGGTTAGCACGGGCGTGATGACGACGCGTGCACTGGAAGCCGCAAAGCTGCTGGAGAATGCCTCGATTTCGGCGTGCGTGCTGCACGCGCACACGTTGAAACCGTTCGACGAGGAAGCAGTGCTCACGCTGGCGGCCGGCAGACAGCTCGTCGTTACCGTCGAGGAGCACAGCGCGATCGGTGGACTCGGGAGCGCGGTCTGCGACCTGTTGGCGCAGAGCGCCCTGGCGGTTCCCGTCCTCAAGCTCGCGTTGGCCGACGGCTTTTCCCACGAGTACGGATCGCAGGATCACATTCTGGAGGTTGCTCGCCTGACGCCGCCGCATATCGCCGAGCGCGTTTCCGACGCGCTGCGCGCAGCGCACCGCCGCGTTCGTGCGGTGCTGTAGAACGGAGACCATGCCGGAGATCGATTTTATCGGCGAAGTGCACAACCGCACCAAGCGCAACTACGTCCAACGCGTGATCGACTATGACAAAGCCGAGTGCGCAGCCGTCGCCAAGCAATATGCTTTTGACTATTGGGATGGCGACCGGCGGTACGGATACGGCGGCTACAACTATGACGGCCGCTGGCGCGGCGTCGCGGAGCGAATGGCCCGGCACTACGGCCTCAAACCCGGTGACCGGATTCTCGACGTCGGATGCGGCAAGGGTTATTTGCTCTACGAGTTCGCGCAAGTCGTTCCCGGCATCGAAATCGCGGGTGCCGACGTCTCGGCGTATGCGGTGGAACATGCGAAGGAAGAGGTCAAGGACGCCTTGACGGTGGCAAACGCCACGCAGCTTCCCTATCCCGACAAGAGCTTCGACTTCATCGTATCGCTCGGCGCGTTGCATTGCTTGCCGTTTTCGGGACTTTTTGAAGCGATCGCGGAGATCGAGCGCGTCGGCAAGAACGATCGCAAGTATCTCATGGTTGAATCGTTCCGTGACGAGCGGGAAAAGGCGAACCTCCTGTACTGGCAGCTCACCTGCGACAGCTTCCACTCCGCCGACGAATGGCCGCGCGTGCTCGCGAGCGCCGGCTATCACGGCGATTACGGATTCATTTTTTTCACTTGAGAAGTTTACCGCCCGCAGCGCTGCACGCCGAGAGCCCGGAAGTCTACTATAGCGAGGCTCCGTTGCCGCTCGCGGACGATGCGATCGTAGCGTTCTTGAAGGAGCGCGCCGCCGAGACTCCGCGCAAGCGCTGTCGCCTGTGCACGCATCGCGGGGCGACGGACGCGTTTCATGAAATGCTGATCGTCCATTCGCACGACACGTACGTTCGCCCGCATCGCCATCTGCGGCGTGAGGAGTCCCTTACGGTACTCGAAGGCACCGCGTCGCTGGTGATCTTCGACGATCGCGGGTCGATCGAACGTACGGTGACGCTGGGCGAGCGCGGCTCCGGGAAGGCGTTTTATTACCGGATGCCTGCGGCGCGTTGGCACACGCTGGTGATCGACTCGGAATGGTTTGTCTTCCTTGAATCCACAACCGGACCGTTCAACCCGGAGGGAAGCGAAAATGCGTCATGGGCGCCGGATGGGATTGACGCCCACCTTGCAAATGCGTGGCTGGAAGGGCTCCGCAGCCGGCTGCCCGTCGTCTCTTAAATGCCGCATGCGCTGCGGCGGTGCCTCGCGTGTGCGTCGCCGTCACTGGTTGAACGGGTAGCGCTTCACGACGCTCGTACCGGCACGCGGAGCGTCGCTCTCGGGCTCGTGCAATGCGCGCGATGCGGTCACGTCCAGCTGCCGGCGAGCGCCGAGCGCGATCGCGCGCTCCATACGATCGCGGCGGACGTTACTCCGAGCCGGCCGGCCGCAGCGATGGACGCCTGGCTGAGCGCGCAACGGACGTTACCGAAAAGCGGGGAGTCGAAATTACTGGTTGACGTCGGCAGCTCGAAGGGCGAGATGCTGCTCGCCGCGTCTCGGATCGGCTGGCGAGTTTGCGGAGTGGAACCTGCCGCCGAGCTGGCGCAAGCCGCAAACGCAGCCGGTGCACCGTCGATATGCGCGTACTTTGACGAATCGGTGGCGCGCGAAATCCGCGAGCGGTACGGCAGCGGTGCCCGGGCAATCGTCGCAACGAACGTCATCGCGAACGTCGAACAGCTCGACGAGTTTCTCGGCGCGGCCGGAACGGCGCTCGACGAGTCCGGCGTGCTGATCGTCGAAACGCAGTACTTGCGGGACACGATTGAAGGCGTGATGCTCGATACGATCCACCACGATCATCTGTCGTACTTCAGCGCGGAGTCGCTGGGGGCCGCTCTCGGCCGCGCAGGTTTCGGCATTGTCGACATCGAGCGAGTTCCCGCGAAAGGCGGCTCGCTTCGCGCTGCTGCGCGTCTGGGCGTGGGTCACGGCGAGAAGCACGCTGCGCTGGTCGCTGAAGAACGTCGCGCGGGATTGCGGGATGCAGAGTACTTCGCGCCGTTCTCGCGGACATTGCAACAGTGTGCGTCCGAACTGGATCGCTTGCTGGGCTCGCAAGCGTACGAGAGGGTCGCGGGCTACGGCAGCTCGATCGGCTGCGGAACGGTGATCGCGCAGTTTGCTCTCGAAGGCCGTCTCGAATTTCTCGTCGACGAATCCATCGGCGAAGGGAGGGAGGACCGTGCCTTCGGATTGCGTGTCCTCTCGGCGGGCGAACTCGTTCGGTCGGCACCCGAAGCCGTGGTCGTTCTCGCCTGGCGGTTCGCGGATCAAATCGCCACGAAAACGCGCGAGTATCTGGAGGGCGGCGGTGCTTTCATCGTTCCGCTGAGGGAAGTGCACGTGATCGGCCGGAAAGGTTCCGCGGTATGACGGAGCGGCGCAAAGAAGTCGAGCACTGGACCAGTACAACCGGCGCGATGATCGGCGATGAGCGCCTGGCGATGTCGCCCTACTTCACGTACCTCGTTCGCAATACTCCGCGGCGCTTGCTGTACAACCTCAGTTATCACAAGTTCGCCGCTAAGATGATCGGGGACGGCAAGCGCGTTCTCGAAGTCGGCTGCAACGACGGTTTTCAAACGGTCATCTTGGCGGAGACGGCGGCGTACTGCTTAGGAGTCGATGTCGATGAAAAGGCGATAAACGTCGCCCGCGAAACGTTCGCTCGCGACAGGTTGGACTTTCGCGTTGCGGACATCATGGAGGAACACGTCGGATTGTTCGACGCGGTCGCCTGCTTCGACGTCGTGGAGCATGTGTTCCCCGAAAACGAGGACCGGTTCTTTTCGGCGATTGCATCCCATCTCGTCCCGCATGGAATCTTCATCGTCGAAACCCCGAGCAAGGAGTCCGACGCTTTTGCATCGCCGGTCACACGCGCGGGCCATGTGAACCTTTATACGCTCGAGCGGTTACGTGAAACGCTCTTACGGCACTTTCACACTGCGTTCATGTTCTGCTGCAACGACGAAATCGTGCACACCGGGTTTCCGCGTTTCGCGCACTCGCTGATTGGGATCGGAGTGCACGCTCGCGAGGGCGCGACCGCCTAAGCGATCGATACCGAAGCGGCCAGCTCTTGGATCGGCTGACGAGCCTCTTGAGCTCGCCGATTCGCCTGCATGACTTCGTTGTCGCCGTACACCTGGAGAAACAGCGCGACGTTGCGCTTGACGAGCTCCTGGTTGACGTGGAACGAGCTGCCATCTTCGGCTCCGTAAACCGGCCCCGTATGGCACCCGACCCACTTGACCATTTCGTACGACGGCCAATAGTGAACGTTGGGCAGGGCTTGCTGCATGACTTCATGAGCGGCCACACGCAAGGTCGATTTCGAAACGCAGTCTGCGATCAGCGCCGACTGGAATTCGAAGGTCGCCTTCAGCGGCACCGGAGAGACGGTCAAGAAGATGTGCGAATTCGGATTGAAGGCTCGCAAGTCGTCGAACATTGAAAGCAGATTTGTGACGTTTTCAGTTACCGTCGTCGTCCTGAACTTGAATTGATGGGCGACGAGCGCGGCCTGCATATTTTCTCCGAGCGTAAGCACGTACTCGCCGGTCGCCGCATCGAAAAAGCAGGGTGCGACGCCCAGTGAGTAGATGACCACCTTCGCGCTTTCGATGGTCGCTCGCATCTTGTCGCGGTAATCCGATCCAAAATTCTCGAAATAAAACTCCTGTATCCGCTCGGTCTGCACGTTCGTGGCGCCGTTCCTCACCCAGTCGAGGAAGTGCCGATTTGCAAACGTGCTGTTCAACTCTTCGGCCATGTTGACGTACTCGGCGTGCATGCCGAACGCCCGCAGGTTTTGCGCCAGGAAGTTTGCAAAGCACGATCCGAGCGTGAAGATTTGCGTCGCCATGTTAATGAGCGGTCGCTCGTCACGGTACGCCGGTGCCACGTAACGATCGAAAAGTTTCTCGAAGTCCGCAAACTCGTCGGTCTCGCGCGGGTAGCGGGCCAGCGGGGTGCGACGTGAGCGGCGCTGGTGTTTGACGCGTTCGAGCTCGCGGCGTGCGCTGTGTTGGTTCGGATCCGCGGCCGCGATTTCGAGAAAGGGAACGGCTTCTTCAGCGCGATCCAACTCGATCAGCGTGGTTCCAAGCGCGTAGGCTGCATCCGGCCAATTCGGCTGCATTTCCAGAGCACGGCGGAGAAGAGGCTCGGCCTCGGCTTCCTTGCTCGACATGAGCAGCGCGTTCGCGCAATCGTAAAGAATTTGTGCCGAATCCGGCTCGAGCTCGGCGGCTTTGCGCAGCGCATCCTGGCCGGGGGCGACGCCGCTGGGCCAGCCGACTTTCCAGACCAGCGTCATCCCGAGTTGATGCCATCCCTCGGCGAATGGCGGATGAAGGACGGTGGCCGCTTGGAACTCCTTGACCGCCTCGCCGATTCTGGCCGTTTCCCGCATGAAGAACCCGCGGTTGTAGTGCCCCATTGCCCAATTCGGCGCTAGCTGCACGATTTGCGTGAGAAGGCGTTCCGCTTCCGCGTTGTCACCTTGTCGGATGCGCAGTAACGCGAGCACGGTAATGGCGCCGACGTCCGCCGGGTTCTCACGAAGCCGCGCCTGGGCGAGGGACTCGGCTTCCTCGTTCCGTCTTTCCGCGGCCGCAATGCCGGCCGGGCTGTTCTCGATAATCATGAATGTTTTACTGGACTCCTCTAAGGAGTCATCGGCTTCGCCGGGCTAGTATTCCAGCGCCGGCGGCTCTTCGACCGGAACGATGTCGGCCGGGTTCGAACGCCAGAATCCGTACGAGAAGAAAAAGATCAAGCCGATGACGAGCGCGCCGGCAAACCAGGTCCACGTGGTGCGCGAGAGGCCGAAGACGGCCAAGAAGAGTGAGAAGAGGATTCCGAGGATTGGAAAAAGCGGAACGAACGGCACCTTGAAGCTGCGAGGGATGTCGGGTTTGTGTTTGCGTAAATACAACACTCCGGCGCAGACCACCGTGAACGCGATCAGCGTGCCGATATTGACGAGATTGAGCAATTGCGTCAGCGGCACGATCAACGCGAGAAACGCCACCGCGACACCGGTGATCATGGTGGTGATGGCCGGCGTTTTGAAACGCGGATGCACTTTGGCGACTACCGGCGGTAACATCTTGTCGCGGGCCATGACGTAGAAAATACGCGCTTGGCCGAGGAGAGAGCTGAGTGCGACGCTCGTGGTTCCCGCGAGCACGCCGATCGTGATGACCCAGCCGAGCCACGGTTGATGCAGCGGCGCGAGCGCGTTGGCCAGCGGATCCTTCACGGGAACGTCGTTCCACGGGACGGCGCCGATGAGCACGACCGCGGTCGCGCAATAGATGACCGTACCGATCGCGAGCGCTCCGATGACGCCGACGGGAACATCGAATTTGGGGTTCTTGCACTCTTCTGCGGTGGTCGTCGATGCGTCGAAGCCGATGTAACTGAAAAAGACGAACGCGCCGATTGCGATGATGCCATATGGCTGCGACGATTCGACCGTCCCGCCGAAGGGCTTGAGCGCCCCCCATCCGTACGGATTGAATTGCGCGAAGTGCGCGGGGTGAAAGAGCCAAATTCCGG
>JAFAIW010000264.1 GCA_019236495.1 Vulcanimicrobiota bacterium
CAAAGGTCGACGGCTCGAACGAAGATCAGACGCGCTTCGACATCCTGCACTTTCGCACGGCCAGCGGTGAGATCTTCAAAAGCCTGGAGAAAGTGAAAGGTCAGGTCGCGACCCTTCACGCGCTTGCGGCCGGCACCACCAACGCCGACCAATCCAAGCAATACTCCGACCTCGCCGACAATCTCGATACGATCGTCGCGCAACAAACCAGCGCGGCCGACAACATGAACGGGTTCGCGGATACCGCCGATCTGGAATATCTGATGCGCGGAAGTGAAACGGAAGCGCAGATCACCCAAGCCACCGGCCCGAGCGACGTGCAGTCCGCGAAGCAAATGGACCAAGCCGCGCAGCAGCGGCGCGCGAGCGGTCTTGGGCGCACCGATATCGACGGCCTCGCTACGAACGTCTTCTACGACCAGCGCGACTTGCGCCACGCACTCGACGACACCGAGAACCAAACCGCCGTTCTCGTGAAAACCGTCGTGAAGAGCTGCGCGCCGCCGCCGCGCCGCCAGACGCCCATTCATTAACACTGCCGTCGACGCGCTGCCGGTCATCCGGTCGGCGCGCTTCGATCTTCCGCTCACCTACAGCGTCGCCGGCTTCGACGTGCGCCTCGGCGACGTCGTGCGGGTTCCCCTCGGCAACCGCGACGTCCACGCCTTCGCGGTAAGCGATCCGTACGCCAGCGATCGCCGCGATTTGCGCGCGATCTACGGAACGACCGCCGCCCCACGCGCTTTCACGCACGTCGGTTTGCAGCTGGCGCAATTCATCGCCGAGCATTACGTCACGACACTTGGCGAAGCGCTTTCCGCCGTGGTGCTGAGCGCCGCGATCCCGCGCACGGTCGAACGCCTCGTGCGCGGCTCGAGTCCGCCGAAGGCGGAGCGATTTCGCAGCGTGCCGCCGCGCTTGATCGCGCTACTTTGGGAGGATTTCCCCGAAGCGTTTTCTCTGGAGCACGTTTTGCGCCACCCGGCGGCGCGCCGCGCCGCCGATCGCGCGGGATTGCTGCGGCACATCGGAGCGCTCGTGCGCAGCGGCGCTTTGCGTCGCGAGCGAACGTTCGTCGATGCGCGCGTGCACGAGTATCGCATCCGGGTGCTGGAGCCCGGAGAGGCCGACATTGCCGGGCCGAAAGCCCGCGCACTTGCGTCATTCGTGCGCGCAGCGCCGGGCGTTCCCCGATCGGACGCGCTGCTCGCGGGATTTTCGAACGCGGTGATCGCCCGCGCCGTGAAAGCGGGCGCGCTGATCGAGCGTGAAATCGCGCCGGAACAGCCGCGCGAGCGTACGATCGCCGCAGCGGCGTTCGTTCCCACGAACGAGCAGCGCACGGCGCTGGCCGCCATCGCCCGCGCATTGGATGCCGGCGCGTTCTACGAGATGCTGTTGCAAGGTATTACCGGCAGCGGAAAGACCTTCGTTTATATCGAGGCGATCAAGCCGGTCATCGAAAGCGGCGGCCGCGCCATCGTGCTCGTTCCGGAAATCTCCCTAACGCCGCAGACGGCCGCGCGCTTCGAGGCGGCGTTCGGGCGGCGCGTTGCGGTCTTGCATTCCGCGCTTTCGGAACGCGAACGCTACGACGCCTGGCAAGCCTGCGCGAGCGGCGACGTCGACGTGGTGGTGGGCGCGCGCAGCGCGGTGTTCGCGCCGCTCGATCGCGTGCGGTTGCTGGTCGTCGACGAAGCGCACGAGCTTTCGTACAAGCAAGAGACGTCGCCGCGGTATCACGCCGTCACCGTGGCCCGGCGTCGCATGCAACTGGAAGGCGGCGTGTTGCTGCTCGGCAGCGCAACGCCGCCGCTCGAAGCATACGATGCGGCGCGGCACGGAACGATCGCGCACCTGCGGCTCGACCGGCGCACCGGCGACGGGCAACTGCCCGAAGTGCACGTCGTCGACATGGCGCGCGAGTTCGACGCCGGAAACCGGCACATTTTTTGCGATCGTTTGGTGCGCGGCTTGGGCGAACGATTGCAATTGGGCGAGAAGACCGTGTTGTTCGTCAATCGCCGCGGCAGCGCGGGGTTCGTGTTGTGCCGCGCGTGCGGTCACGTGCCGGAGTGCGCGCGGTGCACCGTGTCGCTGACGGTTCATCGGAGCGAAGGACTCTTGCGTTGCCACTATTGCGATGCGCAAATGCCGCTTCCAAAAACGTGTCCGCGCTGCGGCAGCACGTCGATTCGCGACTTCGGCGTGGGAACGGAGCGCGTCGCGTCTGAGGTCGCGCGCTTGTTTCCGCAAGCTCGCGTCGTACGAATGGATAGCGATACGACGACGCGAGTCGGCGATCACGCCCGGCTGCTGAAACGGTTCGAATACGACGGCGACGTGCTCGTCGGCACGCAGATGGTGGCGAAGGGCCTGGACTTTCCGCAAGTGACGCTGGTTGGCGTCGTCGCGGCGGATATCGGCCTCCACGCACCCGACTATCGCGCCTCGGAGCGGACCTTCGATCTCACCACCCAAGTTTGCGGAAGGAGCGGACGTGGGCGCTCCGGCGAGGCGGTCGTGCAAACGTACGCGCCCGATCATCCCGCAATCCGTTTTGCCGCCGCGCACGATTACGACGGGTTCGCGGCGCACGAACTTCTCGAACGGCAGACCGCCGGCTATCCACCGTTCGCGCGCTTGGGATTCCTCGGCGTCATCGGGCGAAACCGGCGCGTTGTGCTCGCGCGCGCGGCTGCCTATGCGGAGCGTTTGCGCGCTACGACCGCGATTGAGGTCCTCGGCCCGGCCCCGTTTCCGGTGGCGAAGGTTAACGACGAGTGGCGGTATCGCATCAGCCTGCGTTTGCCACGCGACGCCGAGCTGCCGCCTTCAGTGCGGGTCGTCATCGAAGAAGCGCGCCGCGATCGCGAGACGCGCCTGGCCGTCAATGTCGACCCCTGACGATCGAACGCGCCATCGTTCCCCCCGTCGCGAACACCAGTTGCGACAAGAGGAGTCCCGCAACGATGAAGATCGATGCGATGAAGGCGTTGGCCGCCAATTGTGCGGCGCTTTCAAAATTTTCTTGGAAAGCGAAGAAGATGCTTTCGTAGGTCAATGCGCCCGGAACGAGCACGAAGATGGCGGGCGCTAAAAGCACGACGACCGGCAGTCGCGCCAAACGAGCTTCGACATAGCAGACGATTCCGGTAAAGAAGGCGCTTCCGAACGGCGCGGCTTGGTGGCCGGGAAGCGAACTCAAGATTCGCGAGCTCAGCAGCGCGAGAAAACACGCTGCAAAAACCCACGGGATGTCGCGTTTTCGCGCACCGAGTGCGGGTGCCAAACCGAGCGAAATCAACATCACGGCGAGCGTCCACATCAGCATTCCGACGGGGCGCGCTTGGTGCGTCGTGTGAGCGACGAAATCCGCACCCGCGACCGTGATCCCGAGCGCCGCGCCGCATCCGAGCGCCAGCAGCGTCACGAGCACTTTGCCCAGCCGCGCGACGCCCGCTACCAAATCGTTGTTTGCCAGCTCGTAAATCGCCGAGGTCAGCGAGTATCCCGGAAGCAGCGGGACGATGCCCGCGACGATCGTGATGTAGAGATTTGTCGGGCCGAGAAATCGGGTAGCGACGGCCACGACCAACGTACCGAGAAACGTCGCAAGCACTTCGAAGAGGCGAGCCACGACTGCGTTGCGCCGGGCGAGCGCTGCGATCGCGCCGGTCGAACAGCCGACGAGCGATGCGACGAGCATTTCGTGCGGTTGCGCGCCGAGCAGCACCGAAACGCCGAATGAAATCGCCGCGTACTCGAGCACGGTCAGCAGCGCAAAGGGTGGCCGCACGGCCGCAGTCGCCTGGCGAATGCGCTCGATCGCCTCGCGCGGCTCGAGGCCGCCACGTACGACTGCGTCTTGAATTTCGCCGAGTGATGCAAGGCGCCGCAAGTCGATCGAACCCGGCCCCAGACGCAGCATGACGACTTCTTGCCGATGCGCTTCGCCGATGGCGAGTGTGACATACGTCGGGAGCGCGAAAACCTGGAGCTGCACGTCGAGCGCCCGCGCAAGCTGCAGCAACGTTGCCTCGAGCCGGTCGGTCGTGACGCCGGCCTCGTGCAGACTGCGCGCCATCAGTGCGATCAATTCGACCTTTTCCACAGTCGCGAAGTTAGCGCAAAACAAGCGGAAACCCCGCGGCGCCCGGCGTACACTTCGAGCGCGATGGACGACGACAAGACTTTCATGGACCTCCTCGATCCGCTGGGCATCGGAAAAACGACTGCGGCGGTATGGCAAGCGATGCTTTCCGATCCGGAGCATCTGGTACGTTCGCAGCAGCGCCTCGCGACGGCGTGGGTGGACCTCTTGCAAAACGTTTCGCAGCGCGCGTTCGGCGACGACGTCAAGCCGCTGGCGAAGCCGGAAAAAGGCGACAAGCGCTTCGAGGATCCGCGCTGGAATGAGATTCCGGCACTCGACGCACTCAAACAGGCCTACCTGATCGCAACCGATGCCGTGTTGAACTCCATCTCCGAGACGTCTGGTCTGGAGCCGACGACGGTAAAGCGCGCGCGGTTTTTTGCAAAGCGCTTTGCCGATGCGATGAGCCCCACGAACTTTGCGTTCTTCAATCCCCTCGTCATCGAAGAAACGCTGCGCACCGGCGGCGAAAACCTCGCGAAGGGCATGCGCAACTTGCTCGCCGACATGGAAGAGAACGGGGGGCGGCCGGCGCTCGTCGATAAGAGCGCGTTCACCGTGGGCGGCAACGTGGGCATCAGCCCCGGCAACGTGGTTTATCGTAATGCGCTCTGCGAGCTGATCCAGTACGCTCCGAGCACCGAAAAAGTCTACGCGAAGCCCGTCGTCATCATTCCGCCATGGATCAACAAGTTTTACATCTTGGATTTGCAACCGAACAATAGTTTCGTGCGGGGCTTAGTTGACAACGGCTACACCACGTTCATGATTTCGTGGCGCAATCCCGACGCGTCGATGCGCGAAACGACGATGCGGGACTACCTCATGCAAGCCATCGCTTGCGCGCGTATAGCGGCGGAGATTTGTGGAACTGCCGACGTCAACCTCACGGCGTATTGCATCGGCGGGACGCTGGCCGCAATGGCGCTCGCATATCTGGCGAAGAAAGGCGAGCGCGTGTTCGACGGCGCCACTTTCTTAGCGTCGCTGATCGATTTCAAAGATGCAGGCGAAATCGACGCCTTCTTGAGCGAAGATGCGCTCGCGTACATCGAGAAGAAGATGGGCGAACGCGGCTACCTCGAGGGCGCCGAGATGAGCGACACGTTCAACATGCTGCGTGACAACGATCTCATTTGGTCCGTCGCGGTGAATCGCTATCTCCTCGGCAAAGACGCACCTGCCTTCGACCTGCTCTATTGGAACAGGGACTCTACTCGTATGCCGGAAGCCATGCACCGCTACTATCTGCGCAACATGTACGTCGAGAACAATCTCGTGAAGCCCGACGTTCTCGAGGTCGACGGCGTTGGAATAGACTTGCATCGCATCGAGAACGACACCTACGTGGTGGCCACGCTCGAAGATCACATTGCTCCGTGGCGTTCCGTCTATCGCGCCGGTGAGCTTTTCGGCGGAGACGTGCAGTTTCGGTTGGGCCACTCCGGCCACATCGCGGGCATCGTGAATCCGCCGGAAAAGAAGAAGGGCTCGTGGTTGAGCGCGCCGTTCGATCCGCAGGGTCCCGAAGCGTGGCTGAAAAGCGCGCAAAAGCACGAGGGTTCGTGGTGGCCCGATTGGTATGCGTGGCTCGCGAAGCGCAGCGGCGCATGGGTGGATGCGCGCACTCCCGGAACAGAAAAATACCCGGCGCAGGAAGCTGCGCCGGGTACCTACGTCCTAGCGAAATAAGCGGCTACATCCGTCCCGCCTGGATGCCCATGTTCACCTCGCCGATCGCCTGATTGACGTAATTGATCGCGTTGACGCGATGACCGGCTTTGTCCGTCGCGGCGGCTTCAAGTTCCGCTTTGGCGGCTTGCAGATCGTGCAGCGCGTTGTACATATGCGGTTGGCCCGCGATCGCGGCCGTTACGCCCGAACCGAGCAACGCACCACTGAGGAAGAGCGCGGGCAACCCAAGACGACGAAACTTCACAAAGAACCTCCTGTGTCGCACCCAAGAAGCAATAAATAAGGACCGGGCAAAGCACCGGTCCTCTTGGCTTCCCGAAACGAAAGCGGCGTTACTTCTTGGAACGCGACGTCTTTTTGGCGGGCGCCTTCTTTGGAGTGCTCGCCGCGGCGACCGCGAGGCTCTTTGCGAGACGCGATTTTTTCCGCGCGGCTTTGTTGGGGTGGATGATTCCTTTGGTGGCGGCCTTGTCGAATTCGCCTTCGACGGCGCGCGCGACCGCGGGATCGCCGGCCTTCACCGCCGTCTTGTACAGTGTCCGAAGCCGACTCTTTCCGGCGAGATTACGCTGGGTGCGTTTTTCCGTTTGCCGCACCCACTTGATGGCGGCCTTGATATTGGGCAACGTCGACTCCTCTTCGCGGCTCGCGGCGCCGTGGGCCGCGGGCACGAGGCGCATTGTATCACAGGTGCCGGAGGCGGTCTAGCAGCCTCCGAGGATCCGCGCGTAACTTTCGTAGCGGCTGCCCGCAATGGTGCCGGAATCGAGCGCGGCTCGCACTCCGCAACCCGGCTCCCGCAGGTGGGTGCAGTCCGAAAAGCGGCACTCGCGTGACGGTTCGCGGAACTCCCGAAAGGCCTCCGTGAGCTCCGCTGGGGCCATCGTGCCGAGGCCGAACTCGGCGATGCCCGGGCTGTCGATCAGGAACCCGCCCGGGGTCCGGTAGAGGCGCGCCGCGGTGGTCGTCTGCCGCCCCAGACCGTGCCGCGACACCTCGCCGACGTGTGCCTCGCCGCCCAAGGCGCGGAAAAGCGAGCTTTTCCCGACGCCCGATACCCCCGTGAGGAGGGCATGACGCCCGGCCAGCCGGTCGCGCAGCGCGTCGACGTTGTCGCCCGCTTTCGGATTCACGATCAGCGACGCGTACCCCAGACGCCGATAGAGCGTCTCGACTGCCGGGCCGGTCGCCCCCGCGTCGAGGTCGGGCTTCGTCAGAACCACCAGAGCCTGCAACTCGTGCAGCTCGGCGAATGCCAACAACTGGTCGAGCAGCGCCAAGCGGAGCGGCGGATTCGCAAGAGCGCTCACCGTCGCGAGCGTGTCGACGTTTGCCGCCATGACTTTCGTGCGCCCTCCCTGGCGGCGTTGCAAGACCGACGTGCGAGGCTCGCGCGCATCGACGATGGCGCGATCGCCGTCGAGGCGTCGCGCGCGCACGAGGTCGCCCGGCGCCAGCATTTCCCGCTTCCCGGCGGCGCGCTTGAGCGACGCCAATCGCGGGGTTGATTCTTCCTCGAAAACGATCCACGCCACGTTCTTGCCGAGCGCGACCACGCGCGCGTATCCTTCGGCGGTCACTCGCATGAAACGTTAGGCATCGTGCCTAACGTTGACGGTGGCAATCGCGATGGTTTGGGTTTTCGCTTTCGATGCGGTACTTTCGGACGACGAGCAGGCTCGGTTGAACGCGCTCGCGCGTAGCCACGCCGCGACCGCGGCGATCCGCGTCAACCCGCGCTTCGGTTGCACGTATGCAACGGTCGAGGCCACGGAAGAAGGGGCGTTCGAAGCGATAACGTCGGCCTACCCGGGCGCTCGTGGTTTTTCGTCGGAGATCATTGCGCTTGCAATTGAACCAGAAGCGCGTGAAGCCTTGCCGCTGCTGGAGAGCGCTTTGCGCGGGCCCGGCGCTCCCGTGGGTGTCGCCGCCGTGCGGCGTTTCGACGAGGCGATCCGCATCGAGTTCGATGCCCGGCGTACCTCGCTCGACGTGTTGAGTGCTTTGATCGACGTGGAGCTGCGGCGCTTCGGATCGCCGGTCCGGCGCACGACGGTCCTCTCGGACTTGCCGCTGGACGTACAGGCATTCGTGGCGGCCTCGGGATTGCAGGCGCCCGAGATCGATCGGACGCGTATCCTCGAGAGCTTGGTCGAACGTGCAGATCTCTGACGTCACGCGATACGTCGGCGTCACCGACGTCATCGACATTCTCGCCACCAGCATCCTCATCTATTATTTACTGCTGCTGATACGCGGCACGCGCGCGGTGCAGATTTTGATCGGCGTTCTGGTGCTGTTCGGATTTCTGGGGCTTGCTACCGTCTTTCACTTGCTGCTGCTGGGTACGATCCTTCAGTTGATCGTGCTCGGTGCGGCCGTCACGTTGCCGATCGTCTTCCAACCCGAGCTGCGCCGCGCGCTCGAACAACTGGGGCGCGGCGGTCTCTTTCGAATTGGTGAACCCGACGAGCTGACGGTACGGTCCGAAGATCGATCGATCGCCGTGATTTCGCAAACCGCATTCATTCTGTCTCGAAACCGCACCGGCGGCTTGATCGTGATCGAACAGGCCAGCGGCCTCAAAGAGTTCGTGGAAAGCGGAACGACGCTCGGCGCGCAGCTTTCCGTGGAGTTGCTGCTGGCGCTTTTTGCGCAACGATCTCCCCTGCACGATGGGGCGGTCATCGTGCGCGAATCGTCGGTCGAAGCGGCGGGCTGTTTTTTGCCGCTTGCTGAGCAGCCGCTGGGTCAGCGCCGCCTTGGAACGCGGCATCGCGCCGCACTCGGCTTGACCGAACAGACGGACGCGGTCGTAATCGTCATTTCAGAGGAAAGCGGCGACATTGCGGTAGCGCGGCAAGGCCGCTTGTCGCGACCGATCGCAGAAGAACAGCGCCTGGTTCGGTATCTGCTCGCCTGCACGCGCGCGCCACGTCGCCCGCCGCAGGTGCGTACCGATCTCTTCGCGCACCTGCGAACGCGCTTGGGCGTTCGCAAAGTGAGCGTGCAACCGGACAACCGTGCTGCAGATATTTCGAAAGAACTTCGGGCTTAAGCTCATCTCGGTCGCGCTCGCGATTCTGGGATGGGCGTACTTTCGCTTTGCCACGAATCCGGTAATCGCCGCGCGCTTCAATCAGCAATTGAGCGTGCCGATCGTGGCGGTTCACGTGCCGGACGGTTTCATCGTGCGGTACCCCGAGAAGCAAGCCGTGGTAACGATTGCGAGCAATCGCGGCACCGCACCGGCGGTGAAACCGGACGACGTCAAGGCGGTCGTGGATGCGGGCAATCACAGCCCGGGCGTCTACAACGTTCCGGTCGAGCTTGTCGCTCCCAACGTCGTGGTGCAATCGCTCAGTCCGGCTTCGGAGACGATCACCGTCGAGCGGATCGAGCAGAAGACCTTTCCACTCGAGTTGCACTATACGGGCGAGCACGCAAACATCGTTGCGGCGAGCACGCGAGTATCGCCGGCCGGGGCTGTCTTACGGGCCGCATCCAGCGACCTCGAACACGTTACCGGGGTGCGCGTCGACGTTGGAATTCCAAACGCTCCCGGAAAGTTCGACGCAATGGTGCGGCCGGTTGCTATCGACGCGAGCGGCGTAGAAGTGCAAGGGGTGCAGGTCGCGCCGAATCTCGTGCGCGTACAAGTGGATTTCGTGGGAGCATCGCATTGAGCCGGATTTTCGGCACCGATGGCGTGCGGGGGGTCGCAAACGCCGACCTCACGCCCGAGCTGGCGTTCAAGATCGGCCGGGCGGGCGCGGCCGAATTGGCAAAGAGCAGCGACCGGCACGTGCCGATCGTCGTGGGTCGCGATACACGCGTCTCAGGTACGATGCTGGAGGCGGCGATCGTCGCGGGGATCACGTCGGTCGGGCGCGATGCGGTGAGCATCGGAATCGTTCCGACGCCAGCAGTGGCGCTCGTTACCGTGAAGACGAAGGCCGCAGCGGGCGTCATGATCAGCGCTTCGCACAATCCCATCGAAGACAACGGCATCAAATTCTTCGGGCCGGACGGTTTCAAGCTTTCCGACACCATGGAAGACGAAATCGAAGAACTCCTCGACAGCGAGACGCTCGCGCACCCCACCGGCACCGGCGTTGGGGTCGCGAAAGTCGCACAGAATCTCGGCTCGCATTACTATTCAGCGCTCTACGAACATGCGGCCGATCTTTCCGGACTCAACGTGGTCGTCGACGGGGCGTTCGGCGCCGCTTATGCGATTGCTCCGTACGTACTGCGAAAGTTGGGAGCGACCGTTCACGAGTTGCACTGCGAAGCCGACGGCGCGCGCATCAACGTCGATTGCGGTGCCACCGAGCTCGCTCCGGTGATCCGGCGCGTTCGCGAATTGATCGACGGCGGAGAGAAACACGTGGTGGGAGTGGCCTTTGACGGCGACGCGGATCGCGCGCTTTTCGTCGACGAAGGCGGGCAGCCGATTTCCGGCGATCACGTGATGTTCGTCTTGGCGCACGATTTGCGCCGTCGCGGTGAGCTCGTAGGGGATGCGGTGGTTGGAACCGTGATGAGCAACGTCGGTCTCGAGCGGGCATTGCAACACGAAGGGATTCGCCTCTTGCGCGCGCCGGTCGGCGATCGCTACGTTCTCGAACAGATGCGCGCCGGCGGATTCACGCTGGGCGGCGAACAATCCGGGCACATCATCGACTTGCGAAGAAACACGACCGGCGACGGGCCGATGACCGCGGTTACCCTTTTGAGCGTCGTCGTTTCGAGCGGCACCACGTTGCACGAATTGGCTTCCGGCATGCGCGTCTACCCGCAGGTGCTGATCAACGTTCGCGCGCGCAAGACGGTGCTGGACGACGCGCGCGTCATGGCCGCGATTGCGGATGCCCAAGCGCGCCTCGAAGGAGGCCGATTGCTGGTGCGGCCCTCGGGGACGGAGCCGCTGATCCGCATCATGGCCGAAGGCGACGACCGCGAACGCATCGAGGCCGTCTGCCGGGAGCTGGCCGAACGAATCGCGGTGGCCTCGGGGGATGCCGCCGAGGAGGAGCGCTCACCTTCGCGGTAAATGGGGTGCCTCGCCGGGGGCAGTTCCCCCGTGCATACCTGCCGTTGATTCGCTGAATCCGAGCACGCTCGGAGCGGGGGACTTCCCGGTGGGGTGAATGGGCCGGTCCGGTCCTAGGGCGATCTTTCACGTCCGAACCCGTCAACTAACCCCGCAAGCTGTTTTGAAAGAGGAGCAGTTTTGCGTTTTTCCTTTGCAACCGGGCTCTTTCTCGTCTTCCTGGCAAGCGCGAGCGTTTCGGCGCGCGCCGACGAGATGGGCGCCCCAACGGTCTCGCAGCCTCCGGTCGCCACCGCTGCGCAAGCCACGGACCAGCAAAGCCCCGACGTTCAGATGTGGGCGAGTGCCGCCGCGGCCAAATTCAACGCCGCCCCGAGCGCAGAAAAGCCACGCCATGCGATCGCGCGCTTTGCGAGTCGCATTCTCGCGCGAACGTCGATGATCGCGCGAGGTTTGACGCGCGACGCGCTGCGGTTGCTCGGCACGCCGTACGCATTCGGGGGAACGTCTCCGAGCGGGTTCGATTGCTCGGGCTACGTGCAGCACGTCTTCGCAATGATCGGCGTTCACCTGCCACGCACCGCGGACGCACAATATGACGCGGGCTCGCGCATTCGCGGCGGAATGCAACCCGGTGACCTGGTGTTCTTTCAAACGTACGAGCCCGGCCCGTCGCACGTCGGGATTTATTTGGGCAACGGACGTTTTGCGCACGCCTCGTCGAGTCACGGAGTAACGATCAGCAGCCTAAGCGATTCCTATTGGGCTCCGCGTTTCATCGGCGCGAAGCGCGTGGCGGCATCGCGCTAAACGGCGACCGCGCGGCGGTAGAACAAGAACGCGCCGCCTGGAATTACTTGCTTTGGCCTCGCTCGGTTTTTGAATTGCTCGCCGTCCGTTCGTCGCGTTCGGATTGGCTCGAACTGCACACGCGCCAAGCGTTTTGGTTCGGGGTGCTCGGCTTGCTCGCCGTTACGCTCGCCTTGCTTTGGCCGGTCCTTTTGAGCGTGGCGCTCGGGTCGGTTGCGGCGACCCTCTGGATCTACGCGATCGCGCTCGTTCAAGACGTGGGACTTTTCGTGCTACTGCTGGTCTTAGCTATTCGCTATAGCCGGCGAGCGGCGCGGGGCGAAATGTTTGAAATTCCCATAGCCGGCGCTCTTACCAGGAGAGTCGGCACGAAGCGATAAGTCTCGGCGGTCTCCCGCTGGGGCGTAGCCAAGTTGGTAAGGCACCAGACTTTGACTCTGGCATGCGTTGGTTCGAGTCCAGCCGCCCCAGAATTCCGTTCAATCCCTTTTGGGCGCTCGCAGTTCTCTGTTTAAGCTCGCGCCCAAAAGAGATTTCACATACCCTCGCGCGCGAAAGGGGTTTCGCTCTACCCCGAAGTGGCGCGAAAGGGGTTTCGCTTTCCGATTCACCTAAGGCAGAATACACCGCGACGAGATCGTCATTTGGGTCGGATGCTCGTCGCGAGCGCTAAAAGGAGAGGCCCGCAGGCCGGCGCTCGCGACGAGCGCCGGCCCAAAAACATGCAGACGCTTCACGTCACCAACGGCGATTCGGTCGTTTACCTCTGGCGTAAGGCCGGCTTGGTCGGCACGTTGCTCGCCTGGCGCGACGTGCTCCACGAGGGTCCAATTCCTCCCGAGCTCCCGCTTACGGAGCTCAGCCGCGTGCGCGTTCAATATCTCGCCGGGTGCGGGCACGGTAACGCGATCAAACTCGGACACGAGTTCGAAAAGCGTGACGCCACGATCGCACGATGCAACGAGTTCGAAGAGATCGTGCTGTGGTTCGAGCACGACCTCTACGACCAGCTGCAGTTGCTTCAGATCCTCGACTATCTTTCCGCGCGACGCCTCGCTCCCGGATCGGTCCAGGCAATTCAATCGGAAGAATTTCTCGGCATGATGGAGGCCTCAGAACTGCTCGCACTGCGCACCCGCCGGAGGCCCATCTCCGGCGAACAGTTCGCATTTGCGCGCGAGGCCTGGGCTGCATTTCGCTCGGGACGTCCGCGCGAACTCTTGCAACGGAGCCGCAGCGTACCGTCCGGATTCCGTTCGATGGAGGCCGGCCTACGCCGTTTGTTCGAAGAATTTCCTTCCGTCGATCGTGGGATCAGCCGAACGCAACGCGAAACGCTCGAAGCGCTGGCGCACGGCGCTTCACGCGACGACGAACTTTTTCGTACGGTTCAAGCGCAAGAAGACGCCGCGTTCATGGGCGACCGAACTTTTGGGCGGCACTTAGCGGAACTCGCAGCCGCACCCGCTCCGCTCATCGCACACGTCGAGGATCGCTACCGGCTAACGCCGCTTGGCGAACGTGTGAATGCCGGTGAAGCAGACTGGCTCGACGCTCAACCCTTGGATCGATGGATCGGCGGAACGCATCTCACGTCAGCACATCATTGGCGCTGGGATTCGACCGCGGCGGAGTTGATCGAGCGAACCTAGATATCGCCGATCATGTACGGCTCGAGCGCGTCACGCAGCGCGTTGTACGCGATCAACGTGAACTTGTCGATTCCCGGAACCCCGTGCTGCGAGAAAATCCAGCGTGAAACTTCGGCGGCGAGGCGGTGGCGCTCGTTTTCATCCTGCACTTCCGCGATTTGGCGGACTTGTTCTTGCACTTGCGTGGGCAAGCCGCGCGCGCTGGCCTTTGCGACCTTGAGCGCGTCCATGAGCGCCATGCGTGAGTCGTGCATCGTGCAAGCTCGTTCGCACCGGCGGGCGAGCTTCCCTAGATGCAGGGCGTCCGCAGGCGAAAGCGCCGCCCCACGCGAACGCGGCGGGTGATGCCGCACGACGAACTTTCGATCGACATCAAGGTCGAGCATGAAGGCTCGGCGGTCGTTTTCAAGCTCCATGGCAGCCTTGACATTGCGACCGCCCCGACGGTCCGCGCCGCGCTTCTCGAAGCGGCAAACGAAGGACGTCACGAGATCGTCGTCGATCTGCGTGGCATCGAATTCCTGGATTCAACCGGCCTCGGTGCGCTCATCGGTGGGCATAAGCGCGCCCTCGAGAACGGCGGAGCCGTTCGCCTCGTCGTCAGCGAAGGCATTATCCTGCGACTGTTGACGATCACCGGTTTGATGGACGTCTTCTCGGTCTATCCCAGCGTCGAAAGCGCTCTCGAAAACGTAAACCGCTTAGCCGGCACGCTCTAGCTGCGAGCCGGTTCGTATGCGTCGTCGAGCAACGTCATGACGTGCTCGACGCGCACCTCGCTCCCACGCGCTCGCAAGCCGCTGCGAAGTTGTAGTGCACAGCCGGGGTTCGCGGTTGCTACGACCTCTGCGCCCGTTGCCAGCGTATTATCGATCTTGCGGCGCTGCAATCGGGCCGACATCTCCGGCTGCGTCAGAGAGTAAATGCCCGCGCTTCCGCAACACACCGCGGGTTCGCGCATTTCGATCAGCCGAATGCCGGGCAATTGCGCTAGGAGCCGGCGAGGCGGCGCGGTGATGCGTTGAGCGTTTGCAAGATGGCAGGCGTCTTGATACGTCACGGTAAGCGATCGAACGCGCGTGGGCGGCGGCAGCCCCAACTGGTCGATCAACTCCGTCGCATCGCGCACGCTTCGAGCGAATGCTTGCGCCCGCGCGGCCCAGCGGCGTTCGCTTGCGAGGAGCAATCCGTATTCTTTCAGCGCCGATCCGCAGCCGGCGGCGTTGACCACGTAATAGTCCGCCCCGGATGATTCGAAGGCGGCAATGTTCGCCTTTGCAAGTTCTCGAGCGCGCGCATCTTCGCCCGCGTGCACCGCGAGAGCGCCGCAACAACCTTGACCCGGCGGTACGACGACCGTGCAGCCGCAGCGCGCCAGCATCCGCGCCGTCGCTTCGTCGACCTCGGCGAAGGCGACGTGCATCACGCAACCGGCGTGCAGGAACGCAGTCGCTTTCGGCGCGTCTGCGTCGAATCGCTGTCCGCGCGGCACGAAGAAACGCGCGGAAATCTCGGGCGCCGAAGCTTCGAGCGCGGTGAGACGGAACAAGCGCAGAAGTCCTAGTGCGCGCACGACCTTTTGCAAGCCGGAGCGCTGATAGACTCGCAGAAGCGTCGCAACCGCGCGAAGCGCGCCCATATTCGCAAAAAGAACGCCGAATGCGAACGAACGGAGCAGGCGCGCGCGCAGCGAGCGCGCCGGCGCTTGAGCGTCCGCGATACGCGCCCTGGCGCCCTCGATCAGGCGGCCGTACTCGACGCCCGACGGGCACACGGCCTCGCAACCGCGGCAGTCCAGGCACTCGGACATCTGATGGACAAAGCCCGGACTGAGCAGGTCGAGCCTGCCTTCGGAGACCGCCTTGATCAGACTAATTCGG
>JAFAIW010000020.1 GCA_019236495.1 Vulcanimicrobiota bacterium
AACCGGCCACGTTGGCGACGCGCGCGACCGGCAGATGCGCCGTTGCGCCGGACGCTGCTTTGCGTACCGTTGCGTTGACGCCGGCGGCGCGTCGTTCCGGCAGCACCGCCGCAGCGGCGCCGGCGCATTCCGCTGCACGCAAGATCGCGCCCGCATTGTGCGGATCGGTCACGTGATCGAGCAAAACCAGCATTGCGGGCCTCGCCGTCGCGCGGCGCGCGAGGATCTCTTCCACGGTGGCGTATTCGAACGGTTGTCCGTACGCCACCACTCCTTGATGCGCTTTGTACGGAAACTCTGCGAAGAACCCGCGGTTCGCGAAGCGGACTGAAACGCCGCTTGCGTTCGCGCGCTCCAAGACGGAACGCAGCGCCGGATCGCGGCGGCGTTCGTCGCTCACAAAGAGCCGGCGCAGCCGCTCTCCCGCGGTCAGCGCTTCGTCGACGGCGTGCACGCCGTAGATGACGTCATCGAGATCGACGCGCTCGCGGTGCGGACGCCCGCGCCTTACGCGTCGACGGTCCACGTCGTTCCGTCTTTGCCGTCTTTGAGCGTTACGCCGCATCGCGCCAACGCATCGCGAAGGCGATCGGACCGCGACCAGTCTTTTTGCATCCGCGCGAGGTTGCGCTCGGCGATGATTCGTTCGATCGCATCGTGCGGCGACGCACCGTTGAATGAGATCTCGCCGCTCAGCTCGCGCTGCAGGCGTTCCAGAAAATCCGCCGCGAGCTCGACTTTGGGCACTTCGAGCCAAGACGAGCGAGGCGGCATTCCCAGCATTTCGAGGGCATACGAAAACTCGCGAAATGCGTCGCTCCGCGAGTCTTCGGGAATTGCATCCACGTTAGCGGCAAAGCGATGCAATTCCGCGAGTGCGCCCGCGGTGTTCATGTCGTTGTTGAGCGCGGCTTCGATTTGTTCGAGCAACACGCTCCGTTTAAGCGCGCCTGCGGAACTATGGGGATGCAGCTTGCGCCACGCCGCCTTCAGGCGCTCTAGGCTGACGGCGGCTGCATCGAGCGACTCCTCCGACATGCTCATCACCTTCCGGTAGCCGGTTTGCAAGAAGAGCAACCGCACCGCTTGGGGATCGTGGCGATCGAGGAGCTCCGAAAGCGGCTCGAAATTGCCGAGCGATTTCGACATCTTCTTTCCGTCGGACAGCAAGACGCCGCCATGGACCCAGAAATTCGCCATCGGCGGGTGCGGCATCAGCGGCTCGCTCTGCGCGATTTCATTCTCGTGATGCGGGAACACGAGATCGGCGCCGCCGCCGTGCATGTCGAACGTATCGGGGCCGATGACGGTGCGCGTCATCGCCGAGCACTCGATGTGCCAGCCCGGCCGCCCCGCGCCCCACGGCGATTCCCACGACGGCTCGCCGGGCTTGGCGAATTTCCACAGCGCAAAGTCGAGCGGATCGTCTTTATGCTCGTCCACTTCGATGCGGGCACCGGCTTCTAATTCGTCGATCTTACGATGCGCGAGCGCCCCGTAGCGCGAAAATTTCGAGACGTCGTAGTATACGCCGTCTTCCGAAACGTAGGCAATCTCGCGTTCCAATAATTCGCCGATCATCTCGACGATTTGCACGATGAATTTTGTGGCGTAAGGCTCGACATCGGGTTCCTCAACGTCGAGTCGCCGCATCGATTCTTTGAAAGATGCGTAGTAGCCGCTGACGATGTCGTACCAATCCTCGCCCGTCTCGCGTGCCCGGGCTATGCTGCGATCGTCGATATCGGTGACGTTCTGAACGTATCGCGCGTCGAATCCGAGATGCCGCAGATACCGCCGCAAAACGTCAAAGAACAGAAACGAGCGAGCGTGACCGATGTGCGCTTCGGCCGACGGCGTCAGCCCGCAAACATAAATATCGACGCGCCCTTCTCGAAGCGGCCGGAATTCTTCGAGCTGCCGCGTCCGCGTGTTATAGAGCTTGAGAGACATTCGAGCCTTTTCCGGTGAGTGCGTCGATGCGGCGTTCCAGTTCCGCGACGCGCTCGGCGAGTTGAGCGATCAACTGCGCTTGCGGATCGGGCATGTCGACCTGCGGCCGGGCCGAAGCCGCTTGCACGGGCTTGCCGTCTTGCAGTACCACGCGGCCCGGAATTCCGACGACCGTTGCGTTCGGCGGAACGTCGCGCACCACCACGGAACCGGCACCGATCTTCGAGTTGGCGCCGACGGCGATCGCCCCGAGCACCGCGGCGTTCATTCCGACCGTGACGTTGTCGCCGAGCGTCGGATGGCGTTTTCCGTGCGTGAGGCTCGTGCCTCCGAGAGTAACGCCCTGATAGAGCGTCACGTTGCGGCCGATTTCCGCCGTCTCTCCGATGACCACGCCCATCCCGTGGTCGATGAACACGCCTTCTGCGATGCGCGCTCCCGGATGAATCTCAATGCCGGTGAAAAATCGGTTGAGGTGCGCGAGGAAGCGCGGCAACACCGGAACGCCGGCGCGATACAACGGATGAATGAACCGGTGGAACGTCAGCGCTTGAAATCCCGGATACGAAAGGACGACGTCGAGCCACCCTCTCGCCGCAGGATCGCGTTCGAGCGGTGCTCGGAGGTCCGCAAGGATCGTTCCGAAGAGCCTGGCCATTCGCTTTCGTCAACCGCCGGCGCAGCGTGAGCGGTTGCTCATTGCTTTACCACCAGATATCGGCCTCCGGCACCCTCGGGCGTAACGACGTACCGCTGCGGGCTGATGGTCGACAGCACGTCCGCGAGCAGCTCGGCACCCTGCGCCGTCTCGACGCCCGCCACGCCGATGGCTTCGGCCGCCTCCAAATTCCGGGTATCGTCGCCAACCAGCTGCACCAGCTCGCTCCGATCGCTGCGACCGAGAGCTGCGCGAATGCGCGTTTCGGCGGGTCCGAGCGAGAGTTCACCCGCCGGACGGTTTCCGCGAATCGGCTCGAAGGGCCGGCCGTCGGGTCCGAATTTGATCGGCTCGAGCCCGCGGCCGTGGAGCAATTTCGAATTGACCGCGCCGATTCGAATCATGATGCGATCGTGCCCGAGTAACGGAAACAGGAGGTGAAGCGGAGCACCTTTCGTCTGACCGGTCAGCGCCATCCGTACGCACGCGAACGCGTCCTTCTTCGAGAGTCCGAACTCTTTGGCGATCTCGACCAAATCGTGGCCCAGCGGAAGTCCGAGCAGCTCCGGTTGCGCGTCGACGTATTGCGCGACCGCGTCGATATAGAACAGGACATCGCGCGAGCGCAGCCTTTCGAGCTCCAGTGCGGGAATCGGAACTGCTTCCGCGCGTAGCGATTCGACGATGGGAATCGCGTCCGAGATGCAGTGGAGCTCCTCGCCGTACGCTTCGATAAACGTATCGATCCAGCGCAGCGCCGCTTCGGGCGGCGGAGTTTCCAGGAGCCCACGCTCTTGCATGGCTGCGGCAAGCATCCGGCGCATCGTTTCGCGCGGAAGTTTTTTGAGTGCGCGTTGATTGAAAGCGCGCAAGCGCGCCATGTTGTAGACGGCGGGTGCTTTGTGCACGCGTTCGAGCGAAAATCGCTGCGTAAGCTCTTCGAGCGTGAACTCTTCTCGATCGTCGCCCGGCGACCAACCGAGCAACACGAGGTGATCGAGCAGCGCCTCCGGCAAGAAACCCTGCTTGCGATATTCCTCGATGCCCACCGTGCTGTGGCGTTTGCTGAGTTTGCTGTGGTCTTCGTTGAGTATCAGCGGCAAGTGTCCGTAGCGCGGTT
>JAFAIW010000089.1 GCA_019236495.1 Vulcanimicrobiota bacterium
CACGCGGTTCGAAGTACGCGGCATCAAGCCCGCCAGCCGCAGTTGGGATGAGCAAGAGTTATACGGCGATTTGGTGGCGTTTGATTTCGAGCAGTTACGTCAGGCAACGGTTGCGCGCGACGTGGCCGAGATTCGCCTGTCGAACGATTCTCACACGCTGTTGTATTCGTCGCACGAGCGCCTGCGCGCAATCGATGCACGCGCGGAACTTCCTGAAGAAGGTGACGAGCTGAAGCCGCCCGTCGAAGTCGGCCGAAAGAGCGGATGGATCGACCTCGACCGCATCGCCGTGGAGGTCGAGCCGCCGGCGGAATGGGCGCAGATGTACCGCGAAGCTTGGCGGCTACAACGCGAGCATTTTTGGACGCCGGACATGTCGGAAGTCGATTGGGACCGCGTGTTCGAGCGCTACGGCCGGGTCTTGCCGCGCGTGCGAACGCGCGCGGAACTCTCCGACGTGATTTGGGAGATGCAAGGCGAGCTGGGTACGTCGCACGCGTACGAATACGGCGGCGACTATCGCGTGCCGCCGCAATACGCGCGCGGCTTCTTGGGTGCCGACTTGCGGTACGATGCTTCGGAGGATGGCTATCGTATCGAGCGATTGCTGCGCGGCGATTCCTGGAATCGCGAAGTCGATTCGCCGCTGGCGGAGCCGGGACTCGACGTGCGCGAGGGCGACTTGCTCGTGGCGATCGGCGGTAAACGGCTTTCACGCAACGTGACGCCCGATCAATTGCTGGTAAACACCGCCGAGCGCGACATCGCGCTGACGATTCGCGGTCGCAAGGGAGGCGAACGGCGCGTGCTCGTCAAGACGCTCCCGGACGAACGCGGGCTACGGTATCGGGGTTGGGTCGAAGCGAATCGCCGCTACGTGCACGAACGCACGCAAGATCGCGTCGGGTACTTGCACATTCCCGACATGGGTCCGTGGGGCTTCTCGGAATTTCACCGTGGATACTTGACGGAATTCAACCGGCGCGGCTTGATCGTGGACGTGCGCTACAACCGCGGCGGACACGTCTCGCCCCTTTTGCTCGAAAAGTTGGCGCGCAAGCGCGTGGGATACGATATCTCGCGCTATGCGCCGCCGCAGCCGTATCCGCCCGAGTCGGTGCTCGGGCCGATCGTCGCGATGACGAATCAGTTTGCCGGTTCCGACGGCGACATCTTCAGCCATTGCTTCAAACTCTACAAACTTGGGCCGTTGGTGGGCAAGCGCACGTGGGGCGGCGTCGTCGGGATCAATCCGTACCATCGCTTGGTCGACGGCACGATCACGACGCAACCGGAGTTTTCTTTCTGGTTCACCGACGTCGGGTGGAAAGTCGAGAACTACGGCACGGATCCGGATTACGACGTCGACATCGCACCGCAACACTATCGCGACGGCGCCGATCCGCAAATGGAGAAAGCCCTCGAATTGATGGAACAGGCGCTCAAAGAAACGCGCGAAGTATTGCCGGACATCGCGTCGATTCCGAAGCATCCGCTGCCGCCGCTGGAACGGATCCCCGACAACGGCGAAGTCAGCGCGCAGTCTTCGAATCGCGTCTCGACCTAGCGCGGCGTTGTTTCGATAAGCTCCAACAGCTTTGGATACACGATATCCGTACGCGGGCACGCGTTCTCGGGGTCGATGATGTCGTGATTCACCGGGAGATCGGTGAATTCGAACGTCTGAGCGGAGCCCGCGCGTAAGCGATTCCACGAAGCCGCGACCGCGTCGGCCACCACGTTGTTCACCGCCGGGTCGAGTTTGTTCGTCACGAACACCGTGCTTTGCGCGGCCGGCGCTTGGGTGCGCGAGCGTGCGAAGACGTCCTCCGCGACGCGCATGGCTTGCATCAAGCCGTGCGTCGGAAAGCGCGGATAGCCCGTCGACGGTAATTGCGCGCCGCGATGTTGCGGATCCCACCAGACGAAAATGTTGGGCAGCTTGAGCAGCGCGTTACCGATCCAGGCCGACATCGCATACGGAAACTTCAGCAAGGCGATCGCGGCGTTCACCGGAATCGCGCGCGCGACTTCACTACGATATTGCGCGAAGTACGCGCACAACGCACCGCTGGTGGAAATGCCGAGCATCACCACTCGCTCGCCGAGGCCGCACGCGATGTCGAGCGCCTCGCCGGCCGAGCCGACCAGCGCTTCCGCCGTGAGCTTCGAAAGGCGCGTCGTCATGCGGTTGCGATCGCCTTGCTCCGGAAGACGCGGAACGAACACGTTATGACCCGCGGCATGAACGAGCGGCGCGAATTCAACGTACTGCCCGGGGTGGTTCGTCAGCCCGTGTAAGAGCACGACCGCAAACGGTGTGCGGTGCCCGTGGTCGAGCAGATACGTGTATGCGCGCGGTAGAATCGACGCGTCGTCGAGCATTTTGAAGCGTTGCACGCGCGCCAGGGCTTCGTCGTAGCTCGCGGCCGGGCGTACCGGCGGACGTTCTACCACTAGGGAATCTCCGAAGAAGCCGCGGCACCGATCGCAACGGACATTTTCGGCGCAAATCTAGGCGCTGCCGAGGAAGCATACTTAACCAAGTCTGTGACCGAGGCTGCAACGACGAGTTGCGCCGAAAATGCAGTTGCCCAAAGGGTTTAGTCGCAACGGCAACGCCCGCGTCGTTGCCCGCTCGGTCACATACCGCTTCGGGTATGCTTCCTCGCGGTCTCCTCGCGTTCGATGCCTTTGCGGTCTAAACGGTCGGTGCATGGGCTTCTTCGAAGGTTCCCTAAACCTGTTTGTACCGGAAGCACTGCACCATGTGATCGTTCACCAGGCCGACGGCTTGCATGTAAGCGTAGCAAATCGTCGAGCCGACGAAGCCGAACCCGCGCCGCTTCAGGTCTTTGCTCAAGCGATCCGATTCCGGCGAGGTCGCCGGCAATTGCGCGCGGCGTTGCCACCGGTTGACCAGCGGCTTCCCACCGACGAACTGCCACACGAATTTGTCGAACGAGCCAAACTCACGTTGAATAGTGAGAAACGCTTTCGCGTTGACGACCGCAGATTCGATCTTCGCACGATTCCGCACGATGCCGGCATCCTCGAGCAACGACTGGACCTTGCGCGCGTCGTAACGCGCCACCCGCGCCGGCTCGAAGTTCGAAAACCGCTTGCGGTACCGATCGCGTTTGCGCAAAATCGTCTCCCAGCTCAAGCCCGCCTGCGCGCCTTCGAGAATCAGAAACTCAAAATGCAGACGGTCGTCATGCACTGGAACACCCCACTCTTCGTCGTGATAGGGAATGCTCAGCTCGCTCGTCGCCCATCCGCACCGGACGAGAGCGCTCACCGCTCGACGATCTCCAACAGTTTTGGGTAGACTTGCGCGACCAGGTCCGGCGACCGCAGCGGTTCGATGATGTCGTGCGAGTAGCGCAAATCGGTGAATTCGAAGGTCTCGACCGACCCGGGCGACAGCTTCTGCCACCGGCGAACGAGATTGCGGGCCGCGCGGTTGTTGACGGTCGTTTCGCGCGCGTTCGTCACCACGACGACCCGCCGCGCGCGCAGCGCGTGTTGCGCGGCGTCCGCAAAGACGTCGTGCACGATGCGGTATGCTTGTGCGACCGCGTGCGTGGAATAGCGCGGGTATCCGTGCTCGGGTTGCAAGTTCTCGCGTTTGATGGGGTGCCACCACGCGAAGCGGTTGGGAGCGCGCAGCGTCAACATGGCGATTGCCGGCGCGAGCCACTGCGGAATCCAGGCCACACCGAGAAACGGTGCAACGAGGATCACGCGATCGAGCCGGTGGTACGCGGCGGCCCACGCGCCGAGCGAACCGCCCAGCGAAAATCCGACGATCGTCACGTTCGGCGCTAGACCGCGCGCAATCTCGACGGCTTGCGTCGTCATGTCTTTCATTTGCTCGGCCGAGAGTTCGGCGAGTGCGTCGGTTAGACGATCGCGATATCCGTGCCGCGGCAATCGCGGCACGAAGACGTTGTATCCGCGCTCGTACAATTGCCGTCCGAATTCGATGAATTGAGTGGGGCTCGCGGTGAATCCGTGCAGGAGCACCACGACGCGATCGACGGGGCGTTCGTGCAACATCACGATCGACTTCCCCGCCTCGCCGATCAATGGGTGATCGCGGCTGAGGAACTCTTCCAACCTTGCGTGGGTCGCTTGCGACAAATATCCAACCACGACGTCGCCTTTCGAGCCGGACACGGGCGCGCCATCCCCGCGAAAAGGGGGCGGCCCGGGGCGTCCTTAAGCTGTCCGGGCAACCATGCCCGCACTTGAAGATAAAACCCGCGAACTGATCGAACTCGAGGAGCGCCACGGCGCGCATAACTATCACCCGCTCGACCTCGTTGTCGAGCGCGCCGAAGGCGTGTGGCTTTACGACGTCAACGGCAAACGCTATCTCGATTGCGTCAGCGCGTACTCGGCCGTCAACCAAGGCCACTGTCATCCCCGGATTCTCGAGGCGCTTACCGCGCAAGCACGGCGCGTCACGCTCGTTTCGCGCGCGCTGCGCAGCGCGCGCTTGCCGCGTTTCCTGGAAAAGCTGACCGCCCTGTGCGGCTACGACATGGCGCTGCCCATGAACACCGGGGTCGAGGCGGTCGAAACCGCGATCAAGTTGTCGCGCCGCTGGGGATACGACGTCAAGGGTATCCCGCAAGATCGCGCCGAGATCGTGGTTTTCAACAAGAACTTTCACGGGCGTACGACGTCCGCGATCAGCGCGTCGTCGAATGCCGAATATCGGCGCAGCTTCGGCCCGTTCACGCCGGGTTTCGTGCTCGTCCCGTTCGGAGACATCGATGCCTTACGTCGTGCGATCACACCCCATACCGCGGCAGTTTTGATCGAACCGATCCAAGGTGAAGGCGGCGTCAACGTTCCACCCGCCGGTTTCTTGAGCGAGGTGCGCGCATTGTGCACGCAGCAAAGCGTGCTCTTCGTTGCGGACGAAATTCAAACGGGCTTCGGCCGCACCGGCACGATGTTTGCGTGCGACTTCGAACGCGTCAAGCCCGACATTCTGGTCGTCGGAAAGGCCCTCGGCGGTGGGTTTTATCCGGTATCGGCGGCGCTTGCGGACGCACCGATCATGGGGCTCTTCCAACCCGGCGACCATGGCAGCACGTTCGGCGGGAATCCGCTTGCTTGCGCGGTTGCCGAAGCCTCGCTCGACGTCGTCGTCGATGAGGACTTGCCGGGTAACGCTCACCGCATGGGTGACGTGCTCATGCGCGCCGTACGCGAAGCAAACTCACCGCTCGTCGCCGACGTACGCGGTCGCGGTTTGCTCGTCGGAATCGAAACGACGATTTCCGCGCGCGCAATTTCCGACCGGCTGTTGGAACGCGGCATCGCGGCAAAAGACACGCACGCGAACGTGCTTCGCTTGGCTCCGCCGCTCGTCATCGATCGCGAAACGATCGACGTGCTTGCAGCCACACTGCGAGAGGTGCTGGCCGAGCTGGCATAAATATCCCACGCACGGGGGGATTCGCTTCATGCACGCCACCATTCGCCGCTTCAAGCTCGCGCCCGGTTCGCAGCCGCGCGTCATCAAACACTTCGAAGGCTTCGTGCAACAAGTTCGAAAAGTGCCGGGCTTTCAATCGTACTATTTGATCGAAGACGGCCCGAGCGATCTCGTCATCGTGACCGTGTTCACCGACCCCGGCGGCTCGCAAATGTCGAACATTTTAGTGAACGATTACATTCGCGCGCACATCAACGATGCGGTGGAACCCTCCTCGAGCAGCGATGGAACGGTATGCGCGCTCGCCAGCTTTGCCGATCCGCGCTAGCGCGAGAGGTCCAACCGCATTTCGTTTCCGGTGGTAAAGCCGAGCGACTCGTAGAGGGGGCGGCCCTGCGGCGAGGCCTGCAGCGAAATTGTCGCGCACCCTTGCGCTCGTAACCACTCGAGACATTCCTGCGTCAGGCGCCTCGCCAGGCCGCGGCGGCGCCACTCCGGAACGACGTAGACCCCGGCGATCTTTCCGACGGGCGCTTCCTGGATGCCGGCATCGCAGTACGCGTACGCAGACCCGACGAGCCCCAGAGTCGCCTCTGCAACGAACCAGCGGGCGCTCCCGCTCCGCAAGCGCTGCGTATGCTCGGCGAGAAACCGCAGCCGCCAATCCGGAACCAGCGGATTTCGAACGAGATCGCACTCGATCAGCATCGCCTCCCAAAAGCCGGCGATTTGTCCGAGCTCCTCCATTGAGGCGACGCGGCAGACGGCTTCGCTGCGCTGGGGCTCCATCGACCACGCCTTACCACGCCGCTCTTGACCGCCCCCGCGCCCCTTGGTATGATGCTCCAGCCGAAGTAGGGTCTCGCTCGAGATCCTCACCGGATGCCCGCGGGCGATCCGGTTCTTCCTAGGGGTGCCGACGGTAGGTGCCGCTATGGGGTTGCTTCGGCAGCTCTATTCTTTTTGGGGGCCCACGCCGCGGCAGTGGCGTGGGGGCGCCCTTCGACAAGCTCAGGACAAGCTCCGAAGCGTTTCGGGCGCGAAGTGCTCGAAGCGATCCGAAGCGCCAAGGCGCCGCGCGAAGTGCGGCGACAATGAAAATGGGGGATTCGCCATAGCTCGACCGCTCCGTGTAAACGACCAAATCCGCATCCGTCAGGTCCGCGTCATCGACGACGAGGGCCAGCAGCTCGGCATCATGGCGACGGAAGACGCGCTCGCACGAGCGCGAGCAGCCGGGTTAGATCTGATCGAAGTTTCGCCGACCGCGCAGCCGCCGGTCTGCAGAATAGCCGACTACGGCCGGCTGAAATACGAGCAGTCGAAAAAAGACAAAGACGCACGTAAGAAACAGAAAAATTGGGAACTGAAGGAAGTCAAACTTCGCCCTAAGATCGAGACACACGACTACGAAACCAAAGCCCGCATGGCGGAGCGTCTACTGATGGACGGTGGAAAAGTCAAAGTCACGATCATGTTTCGCGGGCGCGAAATCACGTATGCGAGCTTCGGGCGCAGATTGCTCGACCGCATGGCAGCGGATATGACGCCGATCGCCACGGTCGAACGCGAACCGAAACTCGAGGGAAAAAACATGTTTATGATACTGGCGCCGCGTCCGGTTCCGACCGGGCCGCCGAAATTCTCCTCGGTGCGCGAGCACAAGGCCGAGGCGAAGGGTGCGAGCAGCGACGCTACGGTGAAGGAGCCGACCAGTGCCTAAGATTCGTACTCATCGCGGAACCGCCAAGCGCGTGAAGGTGACCGCCACCGGCAAGGTGTTGCACCGCCATCAATTCAGCGGCTGCGGTCACATTCTCAGCAAGAAGACACGCAAGCGCAAACGCAAGTTCCGCAAAGACCAACCGATTTTCAAAGGCGATCTGAAGCGCTTGGCGCCGACGATTCCGTACTTGGTTTAGGAGGCACGAACCATGGCACGTATCAAGCGCGGCGTACACGGGCTCAAGCATCGTCGCAAAGTCATGAAGCTGACAAAGGGCTTCCGCGCGGCACGCCGCCGCAATTACCGGGTCGCAAACGAAGCGCTTCTGCACTCGCTGGCGTACGCGTTTCGCGATCGCCGCGTGCGCAAGCGCGATTTCCGCTCCTTGTGGATCAGCCGCATCAATGCCGCCGTTCGCAAAGAGGGGATGAGCTACAGCGTTTTCATGAACGGCTTAAAGAAATCGGGCATCACGCTCAATCGAAAGGCTCTCGCCGAGCTGGCGGTCAGCGATAGCAAAGCATTCGGCTCGCTCCTATCGATGGCGAAACACGCGATCGGCAAGTAACGAGCTAGTCGTCGTTGGTTGCGAGGCGGCGTCCCGTCGCCTCGATCACCTTCCCGAGCATACTCACCGCCTCCGCGCGGCTCGCATTGCTGAACATGTATTTCAGTTTCTCGTCGGCGTCTTCGACGATGAAGACGGCACGTTTTCCCGAACGCAAAGCTGCGAGCAGCTTGGCGAGATACGCTTCGTCTTCCGGGGCCAAGACGGACGAGCTCGACGAGTCCGCAGTGCCTTCCGTCAAAAGAAATGTCAGAAGGCTATCGATATTGCGCGGTGTGTCCACGGTGAGCGCATCCTCCATGAATCGAAAAGCCTCCGCGACATAAGCGACGCGGAAGTTCTCGTATCCAAGTTATCGGCGCGTCCCGGCCGATTTTTCACGGCCGGAGAGCCAAAAGAGGGCGGTTACGGTCTTCGCATCAACGATACGCCCGCTTGCCTGCATCGCCAATGCCTCGTCGACACCGGTGATTTCCGTGTGAATGTCCTCGTCCTCGTCGAAGGCCGTTTCCCCGCGTTCGAGCTCCTCCGCAAGAAAAAAGTGCATGCGTTCGTCGCAGAATCCGGGCGTACTGATCGTCTGAAAGATCTCGGTGATGCGTCCGGCGCGATATCCCGTCTCCTCACGCAACTCTCGCAATGCCCCGTCTCGCCGCGTTTCGCCCGGGTCGAGCGAACCAGCCGGAATTTCCCAAAGCTCCTGTCCTACCGCGTGCCGATACTGCCGTACGAGCACGAGTGAGTTGCGGTCCGGCTGCGCCACGATTGCGAGCGAACCGGGATGGCTCACCACGTCGACGCGCATCGTTTTTTCTCCAACGCGCACGGTATCGACGCGTACTGCGAATACGCGACCTTTGAAGACGTCGTGTGTGGCGATCACGTGCGACTCCATTCGAGCGGCCTCCAAAGGCGGAAAACGGTACGGTTCGGCGTAGAACGCGCCGTGCGGCAATCTTCGATTCGAACGGAGCTGGCGCTGCTTGTCGCCTTTCTCCTGCTCTTCGTGCTGTTGCGGACGCTGCTCGGCCCGCTGCTCTTTCCGAGCCGGCACGCGTCGATGATCGCGTTGATTTGGACGGCGCTCGTGGCCGCGCTCGGGTTCGCCGTCGTGCGCTTTCTCGTAACGCGCCGTGAAAAGCCATAAAATGCCGCAGCATCTCGGCAAACACAGTCCGCGTTTGGAGGCGGTTCGCGAGCTGCTGACCGCCAAAGGACGGCGCGAGCGCGGACGGTTTACGATCGAGGGGCTGACGCTGCTCGAGGAAGCGCGCCGCAGTGGGGTGGCGCTGGAAGAGATTTACGTTTCAGAATCGGCGCTGCGCGAGCGGCCCGAACTCATGGGCTGGGACCAAACGGCCGGGCTGTCGGTCGTCGACGATCGAAGTTTTGCGCGCCTGTCCGATCTCGAAACGCCGCCCGGTGTCCTCGCCGTGGCACCCATCGCGTTCACGCCTCTCCCCGCCCTTTTGGCGGAGGAGGGGCTCGTCTTGCTCTTGGCCGGGATCTCCGATCCGGGCAACGCGGGGACGCTTATTCGCTCCGCGGAGGCGTTCGGAGTTGGGCGGATCATCTTTGGAGCTGGGGGTGTGGAACCGCACCATCCCAAGGTTGTACGGGGCGCGATGGGGTCGCTTTTTCGCGCGCGCATCGCCCGCGCCGAGGTCGCCGAGGTAGCGGAGGTTGCTCTGTCGCTCGGCTGGGAAGCGACCGGCCTGGCCGCCGGCGGTACGCCGCTGGACCGCGCCGCGTTTCCGCCCCGCTGTTTGCTGGCGGTCGGCCAGGAACGGGCTGGTCTGGGGCCGTGGGACGCGCTGTGCACCCAGCGCGTGGGCATTCCGATGGCTTCTTCCGCCGAGTCGCTGAACGCGGCCGTCGCCGGTTCGATCGCACTCTATGCGGCCAGCCGTTCGGGCCGGCAGCCGCCCGGCTGAGCGGCTTGTCAAGAGGGCCGAAGGGCCTGTCAAGGCAGCGTAAAGCGGTCGCGCTGTCAAGACTACCCTGTGGAAAAGTCGCATGCTATACTCTCCACATTCTCTAGCGACCGAGAAGGAGAGAACCGACCAGCATGGCCACTTCCGACTTCTTCTGGAAGATCTTCAAAACCACAGGCTCGATCAGCGCCTATCTCATCTACCGCCAGCTGCACCCGACTCCGAGTCCCACCTAACCGCGACCGCACGGTAAGATTTTCAAGGAAGCGCCCGAACAAGACGACGGGCGCTTTTTCGTGCCCTTTTTCAACTCATGAGACTTGAAGACGAATTGCGCGAGCTCCGCGCAAGGTTCGATGCCGCGCTGGAACGTGCCGCCGACCCCAAGCACCTCGACGAGGTGCGCGTGAGCTTTCTCGGTCGCAGCGGCGAGGTGACGACGGTCCGCCGCGGCATCGGAAAGTTGCCCGGCGACGAGCGTCCGAGCGCCGGCAAGACGATCAATGACGTGGTCGCTTCGATGGAAGCTGCATTGGGCGAGCGCGAGGGAGCGCTGCAGCGTGCTCGATTCGAAACGTCGCTCTCCGAGAGCATCGATGTAACGTTTCCGGCTCCGCCCTCGCCCCTGGGTTCGCTCCATCCGATCCGGATCGTCACGAACGATCTGTGCGGATACTTCGAACGGCACGGCTTTGCGGTGGTGCTTGGACCGGAGATCGAACCGGATTACTACAATTTCGACGCACTCAATATTCCGGCGGATCATCCCGCGCGCGAGGGTTTTGATTCGTTCTATCTGACCGAACATTTGTTGCTGCGGCCGCACACCTCGCCGATGCAAATTCGCACGATGGAAGACTATCCGCCGCCGGTTGCCGTGGTCGTGCCCGGGAAGTGCTACCGCCGCGATGCGGTGGATGCGCGGCATTCGTACATGTTCCATCAGATCGAAGGTTTGCTCGTCGCGAAAGACGTGCACTTCGGGCACCTCAAAGGGACGCTCACCGGCATGTGCAGGAAACTCTTCGGCCCCGATCAAGCCGTGCGTTTCCGGCCGTCGTACTTTCCTTTCACCGAACCGAGCGCGGAAGTCGATACGACGTGTCCGCGGTGCCGCGGGGCGGGAGGTCCATGCCGCATGTGCAGCGGTTCGGGTTGGATCGAGCTTGGTGGATCGGGCATGGTGCATCCCAACGTGCTCCAACAAATGGAATACGACCCGGACATCTATTCGGGCTGGGCCTTCGGTTTCGGAATCGAACGCCTCGCGCTGGTGAGATACGACATTGATGACATCAGGCGGTTGTTCGAGAACCAGCCTGAGTTTTTGGCGCAGTTCTCGTGAGCGATGGTTGATGGCTTTGATGCGTAGGGTTTTAAAGGCGCTCCGCCCCAGGCTCCGCGCCCCCCACTTCGTGGGGCCCCCAAACCATGGCGCGCGACACATTCTGCCAAGCACGTCACACCCCGAGGGCGCGCCAAATAAACATATTGCCGCTGCATACCTGGCATCGGGACTTCGGCTGGCATGAAAGTTCCCATTGCATGGCTTCGTGAGTTTCTCGAGCTATCGCAGGATCCGAATGCGATTGCTGAGCGATTGGCTTCCATTGGATTTCCGGTGGCGGCGATTGAAAAGCGTCCCGCGCTCAGCGGCGTGGTGGTTGGAAAGATCGTCGCGCTCGAAAAACATCCGAACGCGGACCGCTTGCAGATCGGGACCGTCGACGTTGGCGGATCGACGCTTTCGATTGCGACGGCCGCCACCAACGTCGCAACCGGTCAGATCATTCCCGTGGCAACGATCGGTGCGCAGCTCACGTCCGTGAAAATCGAGCGGCGCAAAATGCGCGGCTTCGAATCCGAGGGCATGATGTGTTCGGCCGACGAGCTGGGCTTGCCGACCGAGTGGTTCGAGGACGGTATCCTCCAGCTGGACGAGGGCACGCCACTCGGGCAAGACGTGGTACTACTTTTTGGCCTTTCCGAGGACGTGCTCGACGTCGAGGTCACCAGCAATCGCGTCGATGCGATGTCGATTCTCGGCCTCGCACGCGAGCTTTCGGCCGCCACCGGCACGCAATTGTCGTTGCCGGCCGAGCTGACCGCGCCGCAACTGCGCGTCAGCAGTCCCGGCGTGCGCGCGGACGACGATCTCGAGGGCGTCCGCGTCACGATCGAGTCTCCCGATTGTTCGCGGTTTGTCGTGCAACGTTTTACCGGCGTTCGCGTGCGCACGGCGCCGATGTGGATGCGCGTTCGTCTCGCACTCGCGGGACAGCGCCCGATCAACAACCTCGTCGACATTTCCAACTACGTCATGCTCGAAGTCGGGCAACCACTGCACTTTTACGACCTCGCGAAGATTGCGGGCCGGCATTTGGTGGCTCGCGATGCGCGCGACGGCGAAGAGCTGACCACGCTCGACGATGCACACTTCGCGCTGACGCCGCAGGCGCTGGTCATCGCCGACGAGGAACGCGCGCAGGGCCTCGCGGGAATAAAAGGAGGCAAATTTTCGGAAGTGACCGCACAGACGCGCGAAATCGCGCTCGAAGCCGCGAACTTCAGCGGACCGCGCGTTCGCCGGACGAGCGCGTCATTGGGATTACGCACAGAAGCCTCGACGCGCCACGAAAAAACCTTACCTGCGGTGTTTACCGACATGGGAGCGGCGCGCGCCGCCGCGTTGCTCGTCGCCGAGGGCGCCACTGCGTACGCGCCGCGCCCGTTCGGTCACGCCGTGGAACGCCCCGCGGCCGTCGACTTTCCAATCCGCGACGTGGCGCGCTTGCTCGGGTTCACGCTGACCGCCGATGAAATTTCGAAGCACTTGCGCGCGCTCGGCTTCGAGGTAACCGCGCCGAGCCCTGAACGCTTGACCGTCACACCGCCACTGTGGCGCCCCGACGTCGCGATTGCCGCCGACGTCGTGGAAGAGATTGCGCGGATGGCCGGCTACGATAACGTTCCAACCGAACTGCCCCCCATTGCCCCGCACGAAATCCCGAGTCGTGCGTATCATCTCGAACGCGACATCGCGCGCACGCTCGCGGCGCTCGGCTACGCAGAGATCGTCTCGTATTCGTTGAACGGCGGCGAAACGTTCGAGCGACTGGCACGCGCGGGTTTGGACCCAAGCGCGCCCCCCGTGGAGATTCGCAACCCGCTCTCGGAAGATCAGCGTTATTTACGGCACGCATTGGGACCGCGGTTCTTGGAGTATTTCGCGCGCACCGATCGCCCCGCGAAAATCTTCGAGATCGGGCACGTTTTCGCCAAACGCGACCACATCGAAGAAACGCCTATGGCGGGCTTTGCTTTTGCAGTGGAAACGAAGAGCGGGCCGTCATGGCGCGACGACGCGTTTTTACGGATCAAAGGCGATGCGGAATCGGTCATCCACGCGCTGACCGGCCGCGAAACCGAAGCCGTGCCCGACCGGCGCGCGACGCTGCATCCCGGAAAGACGGCCGCGTTGCTGGTCGATGGAAAAGAAGTCGCCTTCGTCGGGGCCATCGACCCGCGGTTGCTTCACGAATTCGGAGTGCGATTGCCGGTGTACGTAGCCTCGATGTACTTGGAACGCATTCCGGAATTTCGAACGCCGCGGTTTCGCGTGCCTTCGCGCTTTCCTTCGACGGATCGCGATATCGCGGTGATCGTCTCGCGCGACGCGTCCGCGAAAGCCGTGCAGGACGTGGTGGCACGCGCCGCCGGAGACGTTTGCAAAGAGGTGCGCGTCTTCGACGAATATCGGGGTCCCCAAGTCGGCGAAGGCCGCAAGAGCTTAACGCTGCATCTGGCCTTGCAGATGGACGATCGCACGATTACCGACGCGGACGCGGACGCGGTCGTAGACCGCGTCCTCGCCGCGCTGGAAAGCGATTTGGGAGCTACTCTGCGGAGTTAGCCGCCTGGTTGCGTGGCCGCGTCTTCGAAGCGCCGCGCATAGAATGTTCCGTCGTGCCAGTAGCCGACCGCTACGATCTGGCGTCCGACCGCCACCCGTCCGGTCGTTTTGTGTTCGAGCGCCGGCTCGTCATTTACGACCAGCGAACGAGTGCTCTGTTGCACCGTAACGAGGTGGCCTTTCACGAACGTAATTGTGCCGACGACCCGAGCGCGCTGCGCGCCTTGATCGGTAAAGGTAGAACAGTTGCCGTTGGAAGTCCATACGCCGTTGACCATTGCGCCACAGTAGTCGATTTGCGGCGCGTCGAGCGTTTGGTCGGCGTCGTTATCTTGAGCGATTGCGGGTGTCCACGAGAATATCGCCAGCGTGGCCGCGGCGGCCGCGCTCGCGAAAAATGCTAAATGCTTCATAGCGTCCAGCATCGTACCCCGGCATCCGGCGGCCTACGCCGTGCGCTGCCTTGCCGCTATGCAGGGGCAACCGCGCGTTCGGTGGGCTTTGCGAGCTTGTCTTCGTCGCGCTCGAGGAAAACGCGAAGGGCCGCCTGCACGCCCGCTCCGATCTTCACCGAGCGACCCTGCTCGAGCAATGCAATCTCAAGTGCGCCGAGCATTCCGAGGACGTCGATCTGCGAGAGTTCTCCCATCGTGCCGATGCGGAAAATCTTTCCTTTGAGTTCTGCTTGACCGCCCGAAAGTACGATCCCGCGCTCTTCACGCAAGCGTTTCAGCATGGCGGCCGCGTCGATCCCTTCGGGAACGCGCACCGCCACGACCGTATCGGAGTGGGCGCCCGGTTGTGAGAAGAGCTCGAGTTCCAAAGCCTCCACCGCCGCGCGAATCGCGCGTGCGTACGTGCGCAGTCGCCGCCAAATCGCCGGACCGCCTTCGTGCTGGTATTGCGCGAGCGCCGCGTCGAGTGCAAAGAACAACGACACCGGCGGCGTCCACGGGGTCTGTCCGATCCGCGCGAATTCGATCGACTTCGCCAGATCGAAATAGTAGTGCCGTGCTCCGGCGCTTTGCGTGCGCGCTACCGCACGACTGCTAAGCGCAACCATCGCTAAGCCAGGCGGCGTCGCAAACACTTTTTGCGAAGCCGAAACGACCGCGTCGAACCGCCACTCGTCCATGCGAAATTCGCTGCCGCCCATTCCGCTGACGGCATCGACGAGCGTGAGCGCAGCGTGATCGCCGATAGCGCGCGCCAGCGCGGTCATGTCGTTTTGCACGCCCGTGGACGTTTCGTTTTGTGTCAACAGGATTGCGGCAATTTCGCCGCCGGCATCTTGCTGCAGCCGCGCCCGCAGGCGCAGCGGATCGAGCGCTTCGCCCGTGGGCGTATCGAGAACCTCGACCTGCGCTCCGTGGCAGCGTGCGATCTCGGCGAAGCGCTTGCCAAACACTCCAACCGGACACGAAAGCACGCGATCGCCGGGCGAAAGCAAGCTCACGAAGGCGGCTTCCAACCCACCGGTTCCCGACGAGCCAAGCAGCGCCACGTGCGAGGTCGTGCCGAAGATCGCTTGCAGCCGGGCCGTCACGCGGGAGAGCACCTCCGCGAACTCCGGGCCGCGATGATCGATCAGCGGGCGCGATGCGGCGGCCAGCACCGCATCGGAAACGGAGACCGGACCGGGCAGAAACAGCAGGTTCTTGTGCATTCCATGGTGTTGTATTAACCGGCATGCGGTCCCTCGAAAAGGTACGCCTCACGCAGTTCTCCTCGAGCGCCGGTTGAGCGAGTAAACTCGGCTCCGCCGAGCTGGCGCAGGTCCTGCGCCGCTTGCCTTCAGCGCAAAACGAGAACGTGCTCGTCGGCTTCGGAACGAGCGACGATGCGGGCGTCTATCGGCTTCGCGACGATCTGGCCATCGTGCAGACCGTCGACTTTTTCACGCCCATCGTCGACGATCCGTTTGACTTCGGTCGCATTGCGGCGGCGAATGCACTTTCAGATATCTATGCAATGGGTGCCGTGCCGATTTCGGCCCTGAATATCGCTGCGTTCCCCGTGGATACGCTCGATCTGCGCGTGCTCGAAAGAATTCTGGAAGGCGGCGCCGCGATAGCGCAGGAAGCGGGCGTTGCGATCGTCGGCGGTCACACGATCAAAGACGACGAACCGAAATACGGGATGGCCGTCACCGGAACCGTCGACCCGCGTGCCATCGTTACGAATGCGGGTGCCCGTCCCGGGGATATTTTGATGCTTACCAAGCCTCTCGGGACGGGCATTCTTTCCACCGCGTTGAAACGCGAGTCGATCGATGGCGCAGCGATGCGCGAAGCAATTGATTGGATGACGCGGCTCAACGCAGCAGCCGCGCGCGCGATGGTGCAACACGGCGCGCATGCGGCTACCGACGTCACGGGATTTGGACTTCTCGGACATGCATACGAAATGAGTCGCGCGTCGCACGTGCGCATCGAGATCGATGCGAATCGCGTGCCGCTCATGACGGGCGTGCTGCGCCTAATTGATTCCGGTGCAGTGCCCGGAGGCACGAAAGACAACGCCGCGCATCATGCAACGTTCACAACCTTTGCGCAAGACGTCCCCACCGCGTTGCGCACGGCTCTTTCGGACGCGCAAACGTCCGGCGGCTTGTTGATTGCGCTTTCGCCCGATCGGGCGGAATCGCTCGGTAAGGATTTGGAAAAGGCCGGGGCGGCATCTGCGCGAATCGGGCTCGTTACGCCGGGCCGTGACCTGCGCGTGCGAATCTAAAAGTCTTAAGGGATTTGTTCCGCTCGGCCCGCGAAAGCTGCCGCGGGTAGCCGATACTATAGGAACCAGGCGACGCCGGACAAGGAGGCCCTTTGATCGTCGATTTTCTCGAGGATCTCAAACGCGTTGGTGCGGCGCCGCAAGCGCCCGACGCCCAGCGTTTGCTTCGCGCGGCCGCGCTTTGTTCGACCGTCTCCGAGCTGGCGTGCAAGCTTCCGTATCGGCCTAACTGCTATACACGCACGCTTTTGCACGAACAGCAAGAATTCGAAATCTTGCTCCTGCGCTGGGCTCCGGGGGCCTTTGCGCCGATCCACGATCACGGCCTGCAACGATGTTACTTCGCGATCGTCGAGGGAACGCTCTCGGTCGACAATTATCGCCGCGTCGACGGCGGCACGGGCGCCGGTGAGGCGAAGATCGTGGCCGTCGACAACGCCGAACTCACCAAAGGCGAAATCGACGCGCGCATTGAGGCGTGGGATTTGCATCGCGTCGCGAACCGCTCTGCCGAAGAAGTGCTGACCCTCCACGTTTATGCAAGGCCGGTGAAAGACTTCTTGGTCTACGACGAAGCGCGCAATTCGTGCTCTCTCGGGCAAAATAAGCCCGACTTCACGCTGTCAGCACTCTCGCTGTAAGGTACCCGGCGTTTAGGTTCCGATCGACAAGCTCCAGATCGTAGGATCTTCAGCTCCGTAGAGATAGGAGTTCGCCGGAGTGATTGTCCCGCTCGACGAGCTGGGAAGGGTCACGACGTACTCGTCGCCATGGGCCGCAAAACCGTTCACGGATGCGTAGAGCGTGGTTCCCGAAACCGTGAGCACCGGCGCCAGATACGCGTTCGTAATGTTCGGCGTGTTCAACTGAATCGTCGGGCTCGGCCCGACGTTGCCCGATTGAGCGCCCGCCCGGAAGACCCCAATTTCGACCGTGCTGAAGAACGAAACGACGGCAAAGATGTCCCCCGCGGCATCGACGCCGATCTGTTGTGGACCGGCAGTTGCCGGCAGACCGGTATTCGTGCCGCCGAGCGTCGTCGTCGGTGGCGTGTGGAGCGTCGCATTTGCCGGATAAATCTCTACCTGGCCGGACTCCTGGACGTAGATGTTTCCCGATCCGTCGAGCGCGACGCTGAAGGGTGCGCTTGACACGACGACGCTACGGGTCGGTGTCGAACTCGGCAGACCCGGCGCAAATTCGTCGATTTCATTGGTTGCGCCCGCGATGGCAGCGTAGACGTTTCCGGCAGAATCAGTCGCCAAACCTTGCACGTTTCCGTTCGCATCGGTGATCGTTGTGGTTGCCGGGCCGAGCGTCGAAGCAAAGTACGAGATGTCGCCCGCCCCGCTCGATCCGTACGTGGATCGGTTCGGGCCGGCCGCTGCGTAAAGAAAGTTGCCGGTGAATTGATATGCCGCCGAGGTGGCCGTCGACAGCGCCAAGATCGAAGTCGTCGAGCAACCATACAAAAAGCACTCGCGGCCACCGGCGAAAATAAA
>JAFAIW010000150.1 GCA_019236495.1 Vulcanimicrobiota bacterium
ACGCGCGTCCCCCGCAAGAGCGTCAACGTCAGCGGCCGCAACCGCCGCCGGCACGCCTCAGTCAGCGCCGCACATTGCGACGGCCCGTTTCTCCGCCGCGTAGAGCCTTCGGGTCGAAGCGGTACAGATAGGTACCGCCGGCGAGTCGCCACGGAACGTAAACCAGTCCGGCCGCATACACCGCCTCGGTGGACAGCACGTAAACCGGGCGTACCTTGCTCCATGCGAGATAGTGCGGTGCCGCGCTCGACGGCCACGACGGCACGATGAGACGATCCGCGAACGTGCCTTCGACGTAGGCGCCGTACGCAAGCGTCGTCGCGCTGGGCCAGAGCGTCACGAGCAGCGTGCCCGGCGGTACCACCCGCCGCACGCGATCGATCAATTGCTGGTTCGTCGATTTTGCAAGCTCGAAGTGCACCGCGGCGGTATTGACGTACGTCCCCACCAGCGACGCGACAAGAAATCCCGTGAAGACGACGCGCGGCACTTGCAAGAACCGCAGTCGCGCGAACGGGGCATACGCCGCCGCGATAGAGACTGCCGCAAACCAGAACGACAGCAACCGATACCGGTCGGGATCACCTTCCGCCGCGTAGCCGTATGAAAAAATCGCCGTGCCCATGCACGACGCGAGCAAGAACACCGCCACGATCCAGCGCCGCCGCAAGAGTTCGTAGAACCCCACGACCGCCGCGACGATGCCGTAGACGCCGAATTGCGCGTTGAGCGACCCAAACCACTCCCACACCGCGTTTTGCAATTGCAAGAGATTGAACGCGGCAAAGAATGCTTTGCTCGCGCCGAAATCGCTTCCGGTGACCTCACGCCAGAAGCCCGCCCACGTGCTGGGCCGATTGTAATCCCAGATGAACGTGCCGTTTTCCATCCCGGCCAGCGTGGAAGCGGGATCGACATGATGCGATACGACCCACCACGAGCGTAGCGGCAGGTACGCGTAGCAAACTGCGCCGATGGCGAGCGCCGCGACGACGCGCAGCGCCACGCCTGACGAAACCCGCCGCGTGACCAGCGCCACCGCGAACAACCACAACATGCCCGGCAACAACCACACCGCGCCGAGATGCGCCGCCAGCGCCAGCGCCCACAGCAACGCGCTTACAACGAGAAATGTGTCACGCTGAGAGCCTGCGCTGAGCTTGTCGAAGCGCGCAACTGTGTCACACTGAGGTGCAACTGTGTCACCCTGAGGTGCATTGGCGGGCGCGAAGCGCCTGCCAATGCCTCGAAGGGCAAAAAAACGCACGCCGGCGTAGATGGCGGCAGCGCACAGCGCGAGGCTCATGTCGTGCACGTCCGCACGCGCGGCGTGCGTCCACACCGCATCGGTGACCGCAAACCATACCGAAGCCACAAGCGCTACGATGCGCGATGCGGTCAGCACGACCGCCGTTTCGTAGAGCAAGCGGCACGCGGCCGCCGCGCAGAGCGCGCACAGCAAATTGACGCGAAAGGCGACCGTCCCGATCGGCAAGAGGTGCGCGAATGCCCACCCCGTCATCACGAACAGCGGAAATCCGGTGGGATGCGGGATCCCGAGCACCCAGGTCACGGTTTGCAGCTCCGCAATGTCCCACTCCGAGGGGCCGTCGCTCAACGAGAGCAGATAAAGACATAGCGGCAGCAAAAACGCCGCCGCGCCCGCGACAAAAGCCCAATCGATACGCGGACGCGCGCTGCGAGTCAGAGCAAAAATTTCCGCATAACCGCGACGTCGAGCTTCCAGGTGTGCTGCCTCAAGATCGCGTCGAGCTTATAGCCGCAGCGCTCGAAGAAGCTTTGCGCTCCGCCCTGATGCAGCACCTCAACCGTCATTTTGTGGCAGTTGTAATAGTTCGCAACTTCTTCCGCGCTCTCCAGCAACCGCCGGCCGATGCCGCGGAGCCGGTATTCCGGCAAGACCACGCACCACTCGATCGCCGCCAGCGAAGCCGCGATCCGAATGCGCGCAGCACCGGCTTGCGTTCCGTCGAGTTCGGCCGTGAAGTCCTGATGCTGTTCGTGCCAAACGACGGAGAAGTTCCAGAGCGTACTGCGAGCTTCGCGCTCGGCCGCCCGAAGAAAGGCCGCCGCGCCGTTGGGGCTGCGCACGATCTCAAGCGCCAACCGCGGCGGCCTCGTTTTCGACCTCGAGTCGATAGTAGTCGTACGCTGCTATCGTGCGAATCCCGTAGGCGTCTTCGATTTCACGCGCCAGCCGTGCCGGGCTTTGTTCCAGCATTTTCGTGCCGAAATGCGAGAGCACGGCGACCTTCGGATGAATGCCCTCGATGAGAGCTTTGGCATCGTCGAGCGTCAAATGGTCGACGTCGAGCGCGTCGCGAAAACGCAATACGTTGAGGATGAGTACGTCGGGGCGGTGCGCACCGTAGTCTTCGATCAATCCGTCGAAGTAGCGCCCACAAGGCAAATACGAAACGGTGTGGCCCGCGTATTTAAAATGCAGGCCGTACGTTTGACAGGCATGAACGTGCGCGAGCGACGTGTACACTTCGACGTCGTTGATTCGGTACGGACCGGCCTTCGGCTCCAACGCTTCGACGCGTTCCGGAAAGCGCTGCGCGTACGGAAAGACCACGCCTTCGCCCTCGAGCGCGTCGCGCGGAGCGAACAGCGCGCCGCGATGATGAAAGCCGCCGTGCGTCATCGCTTCGATCATGATGTTCACGTCGTTGCTGTGGTCGAGATGCTTGTGCGAGAGCAGGATCGCATCGAGCTTGCCCGGCACGCACGGTGGAACGTGAGCGAGCGCACGTACGAGCGCACCCGGGCCGGGATCCACGTGCAGCTGCGTTTCCCCATAGCGCATCCACATGCCGCCGGACGCGCGAATCTGTCGTGCCACCACGAAGCGCGCGCCGCCCGTGCCGAGAAAGAGGATGCTGCTCATTCGCTGCGCGGACGCAGCCAAAGCAACAGCGCGGTGAACAGATCGCGCGCCGTTTTCGCACTCGCGACCATGCCGATATGGCCGCCTTTCACGTCGATGGTGGTGACGTCGCGCGAACCGATCGCCTCGGCGAGCGCGCGCGAAGATTCGGCCGGGACGATGGCGTCGCCCGGCGCCGCGACGATCAGTGTGGCGGCTTTCACGTTGCGCACGTCGAGACGCGTTCCATGCAGCTCGAGCGTTCCATCTCGAAGGCGATTCTCGCGATAGATCCAGGCGATCCATTCTTTGGCGGCTTGCCCCGGAAACGCGACCCAGTCGTTCGCCCAGCGGTCCATCGCGCTGAACGAGCGCACCGAGGCCGGATCCTCGTACGTGCCGGTGAAGCCGATGGCGGCGCGCATTTTCGCGGTCGGGCGCAGGAGCGTGAAGAGCGCTTCGACGACGTTCGCCGGGACGTTTCCGAAGGTGGCCACGACGCGGTCGATGTCGACAAAGCGATCCTGGCACCAATGCGCGAGCGTGCCGCCGTTCTTTGCATCGAACGGCGCCGCGAGCAGCACCAAATTGTTCTTGCGGCCGAGGCGCCGCCACGCCGCCCACATCAACGCGAGCGTGCCGCCCATGCAGTAGCCGAGCAGCGTCAGGTTACGGCTGCCGCTTTGCGTGCGGACCGCGTCGGCAGCGCGGTCGATCGACGCGAGCACGTCTTGCAGCGAGAGATTCGCATCTTCGTCGCTTACGACGCCCCAATCGATCAGGAAAACGTCATACCCGGCGTCGCACAGCGCCCGCACCGTCGACGCGCCCTCCGTCAGATCGAGCACGTACGAACGGCTGATGAGCGCCGGAACGCACAATACGGGCTTGCGCAATCGCCGCTCCGAAACGAAATGCAACACCGACATCTTGCGGTGTTGCATCACGATTTTGTACGGCGTTATGCCGTGGTAATAGGAAAGTGTCACCGTCACCACCCTTCGACAACCTCAGGGTGACACTTGCGAGCGCGCCTACCAGCCCATGTAGATGCCGCCGTTGATGTTCAGCGACTGTCCCGTGATGTAGTCGGCCTCGGTCACCAAGAAGCGCACGCCGCGCGCAATTTCGTCGGGTTCGGCCACGCGATGCATCGGGATGCGATCGAGGATCTTCTCCTGGATCGGCTCGGGAACGGAGCGCCACATCTCGGTGTTCACGAAGCCCGGGCAGACGGTGTTCACCATAATGTTGTAACGCGCCAGTTCGATCGCCAGCGACTTGGTGAAGCCGATGATGCCGGCTTTCGCTGCGGAATAGTTGGCTTGACCAAAATTTCCCATCTGGCCGACGAACGACGAGATGTTCACGATCCGTCCGCTCTGTTGTTCGATCATGTGCGGCACGATAAAGTGACACGTGTTCATGACGCTGCAGAGATTGGTGTCGATCACCTCTCTCCAGTCGGAGAGACTCATTTTGCGAAAGGTACGATCGCGCAAAATGCCGGCGTTGTTGACGAGGATGTCGATCTTGCCGTCTTTCTCGACGATGCGCTCGACCATCGCTTTGACGGACGCCTCATCGGCGACGTCGCCCGCCTCGCTGCGCGCGCTCCCGCCCGCCTCGACGATCTGGCCGACGGTTTGCTCGGCGGCGTCCTTGCCGCGGACGTAGTTGACGATCGTATGGGCGCCGCAGCGCGCTAGCTCGGCCGAGATGGCCGCGCCGATACCACGCGAGCCGCCCGTGATGAGGGCGACCTTGCCCACCAGCGGCGCAAATTCTTGAAACGGTTTTGGACGGGTCTCAAGCATCGGATTAGCCTCCGGTCACTTCGGGGGCTCTCTTTTTAGACGGCGAGGCAAATCTCACCCGTCGCCCCGAGGAAGTTCAGAACGAGCGATAACCATCTGCCTTCGCTCGGATCGCGAAGGGGCGGCAACCAACGACTTCGTTGTCAGGTCTGCTGCGTTACGACGTCTTCGTTTAACGTATCTACGTTTGCGGCGAAACGATCACGCGCAGGAAATGATCGGCGTCAATGAGCTGCATCGCGCGCTGAAGTTGCGTCGGAGTGGTGCTCACCAGCGCGTTCCAAAACCGCTCATCGCTGCCCGTGTTCGTATAGCCCTCATTTACCCCGGAAAGAAGGTCGTCGGCAAGGCCGTCGTAACTTTCCAGCGGCAGCACGCGCTGTGCTAGCAGCAACGCTTTGGCGCGTTGCAACTCAACGTCGGGCAACGGAGCACTTTGGAGGCGTTTGACGACGGCGATAGCTGCGGCATCGGCACGATTGACGTCTTTTGGCGCACTCGCGTACGCGATGACGAATTCGCCTCCATCGGAGCCGACTGACACGTCGGAGTCGATATGATAAACGTAACCGAAGTGCGTTCGAACGTTCTTGGTCAGCATCGACGCCGTTCCTTCGCCCGAGAGTATCGTATTTGCTAAGAGGAGGGGCACGTAGTCCGCATCGGTCCGGCGCATCTTGAAGCGCTGTTTGAGGGTTACCTCCGACTCTGTGTTGGTTGCCGACGTTATTGTGACCGTCTGCGCTTTGGTCGTCACGTCTTTGATGGGCGGATACTTGAACGTCGGGCGAGGGCCGACCGCTTTCCAGGCGCCGAAGTATTTGGCGACGATCGCCTCGGCTTGAGCCGGAGTCACGTCGCCGACGATTGCGATTGTCGTTTCGTCGGGGCGAAACACAAAGCTATAGTATTTCTTCACGTCATCGAGCGAGATTGCGGCGATCGTTTTCTCATTCGTGTCGCGACGAGGTGGGTCGCCCGGCGCGTATAACGCCTGGCGCTCCGCCAAATCCGCCTTCGTCTTTGGCAGTTTGTTTACAACGACTACGGTTTGAGAGACGGTTGCCTTTACAATGTTGAAATCTGACGGCGCAAATGCAGGCTGCAGCATTCCCTGCGCCACGAGCTCGACTGCACGATCCAAGTATTTGGACAGCACTTTGACACCGAAAGAAGTTCCCAGCGTCCCCGAAGCGGCAATTGCTTCAAACTGCCCTTGAAATGCCTTTCGATCGTATGTTTTCGTACCATACGGCAGAAGCTGATTGACGATCAACGTCACGCCATCTTTGTTTTTTGGTTCGTACAGAGCCGAATCGTTGCGCACGATGCCGCTTACAACCACGGTCGGCGAGGTGATTTCGCGCCGTATACTGAGGTGAACGCCGTTCGGCAAACGCACCATCAGGGCTCGCACCGTCGACGGCGTGTGCAGCGGCACCTTGAGCGCGGCAGCGGCCCACGCGGGCAGCGGTTCCTTCTCGGAGGGCGTGAAGCCCACGTTCTCGAGGCCGGCACTCGGATCGACCTTCGGCGAACTTTTCGATGGGTTGGCCAGGATCGTCGCAGTGATCTGATGTTCGGGTGAAAGATACGTATGCATCACTCGATTGACGTCGTCGACGCTGACGTTCTCAATCGACTCGAAGAGTTCGTCCGGCGTAGACTTGTGTTGCGCAACCGCTTGCGCCCATGCAAACCCCAAGCCGGAAATCGAATCTTGCCGGTAGGCTTGCTGACTCAGCAGCAGCAACTTCGCCGTGTTTACTTCAGCGCTCGCGAAGCCGCTCTGTCGGTACGTGTCGATGACGCCGTCTACGAGTGAAAGGGCCGATTGCGGCGTCCCTCCAGCCGCCGGAACGGCGAGCACAGATGCGATCCCGATTTCGGGGAACGAACTCGCGATTGGGGCCGCCGCCAAGGTCTTGCCGGTCGCAGTGAGGTCGGCCAAAGCGCCGGTTGGGCTTGCGAGCGCCGTGACGAGCACGTCGGACGCGGCAAAGTCCGGGTCGTTCGTTCCGGGCGCGCGATACATCAGAGCGCCGAAACCGATTGGGAAATCCATCGATTCCTGGATTGAATTTCTGGCTAGGGGCGGAAAGGCCATCGCCGGTCGCACGGGTGTTTTCTCACTGGGGATCGCCTCAAAGAGGCTTCGAATGCGCGCTAACGTTTGCCCGAGATCTATGTCGCCCGAAACGATGACTGTGGCATTAGACGGTTGGTACCACGTGTGGTAGAAATCGCGAATATTCGCGGCCGTCATTTTTTCGAAACTCGGAATCGTGCCGGCTGAAGCAGTTGCCAGTGGCGTTCCCGCAAAGAACATCCGTTGGAGCTTTTGCCCGATCGCAAAACCCGGCACGCTCTCCTTGCCGCGAATCTCTT
>JAFAIW010000190.1 GCA_019236495.1 Vulcanimicrobiota bacterium
CAGGGTGACTCGGTGCGGCTATTCTCCCAGTGGCCAGCTGTAATGCGGCGGTGGAACGAGCGGCGTGCCGACTTCGAGCGTGATTTCTTGATGCGACCGTAGCGGAATTGCGCTGAGATCGCCGTCGTACTTTCCGCCGTTGACGTACGCGGTCACCGGGCCGCTGTACGGCCCGACTTGCGTGCGGCTCAGGTCCTCGCCCCACACGTGGAAGAAGTTGCCGAGCGTGAAATCGCGGATCTCCGGCGATTCCACGTGAATCACGCCGCTGGCGTCGTGCGTGTGCAGCCAGTAGAGACAGCCCCCGTTTGCATTCGGCACCATGCCGATGAAACGCGGAATCTCGATTTGCTTTCCTTTGACGAACAGCGACAGCTGCGTGTGAATGTGAAACACCTGCTGTTCCATCGTCGCACATTCGATGCCGTCCACGGGTGAACCGAATCCGCCGCCCTTCGTGTTGCCCGGCGGGAACGACGGCTTGCCGATTTGCAACGTGTTTGCGAGATTGATGGGTTTCTCCGACGCATTCGGCCCGGGCGTGGGCGTTGCGTTGGCCACTGCGATGTCGTGATTTTGCTTCAGCCGAATCCCGCCGAAGATGGCAAAGATCAGCACGAGGGCGATCGCGAGTCCGATGTAGAGCGTGACCATGGGGTCGCGGCGGTTTGAGCTCATGTGTTTTTCGTCGTTCCTATACTACGGAAGTTTCGTGAAGGGGATCGAGGTGCGCTTCACCGGTGAGGTAATTGCGTACGTAATCGCTCACCGCATCGCCCAGCGCCGCCGGCGCGCGGTCGTAGCCCGTCGCGCGTAGCTTTTCCATCGACGCTTGCGTCGAGTATTGATATTTGGCGCGCAACCCCGGCGGCATGTCGATGAATTCGATCTTTTCCGGGAGGTTGAGATTCGCAAAGATTGGCCGGACCAGCTCGAGCCATGTGTGCGCGGTGCCGGACCCGATGTTGTAAATGCCCGCCGCGCCCCGGTCGGCCAAGTGGAGCGTCATCGCGACCGCGTCCTTCACGTACAAGAAGTCGCGCTCTTGTTCGCCGTCGCGAAACTCCTTGCGGTAGCTCTTGAAGAGCTTCACCGAACCGGTGTCGCGAATTTGCTCGAACGCTTTCAGAACCACACTGCGCATGTCGCGCTTGTGCCATTCGTTCGGTCCGAAGACGTTGAAGTACTTGACGCCCGTCAAATGATCGAGCCACCCACGCCGCTGCGCGTACAAATCGAAGAGCTGCTTCGAGTACGCGTACATGTTGAGCGGGCGCAGCGATTCGAGCGGGCGGCTTTCGGAGAGATCGGTCTCGAGACCGCCGTACGTGGCCGCCGACGAAGCGTACACCATCTGGTGCTGGCGATCGATCGCCCAATGCGCGATGCGCTTCGTATATTCGTAGTTGTTCCGGAGCAAATATGCCGCATCGCGTTCGGTCGTCGACGAGCACGCCCCGAGGTGAAAAATCGTCCCGATCGGCCCGAACTGCGTGGCGTCCGCGTCGATTCGCAGCAAGAACTCATCCGCATCGACGAAATCCCAAAACTGAAGCGGTGCGAGGTTCTTCCACTTGTCGTCGTCGCGTAAGCGATCGACCACCAGCACGTCCGAAATGCCGCGGCGGTTGAGCGCCCACAGCAGCGCACTTCCGATGAATCCGGCGCCGCCGGTGACGACGATGCGCTTACCTCCGAGATCGTTCATACCCGACTCGCTTTCCCGGCAGGCAGACTATACTTCCTTCGGGCGCAGCCGTCTGACGGCCATCGCGAGGAAAAAGATCGCGGTTGCCACCAAGACGATGGTCGCACCGCTGGCCGCACTGAGGTAATACGAAAGATAGAGGCCCGCGACCGAGCTGAACGCGCCGAGTAGCGACGACAGCACGATCATGCGGGAGAGGCGATTCGTCAACTGGTACGCGGACGCCGCGGGCGTGACGAGCAGCGCGGCGACGAGCACGATTCCGACCGCTTCGAGCGTGACGACGATCGTGAGCGCCAGCATCACGAGCAACAGATAGTCGATGAATGCCGACCGGATGCCGCTCGCTTGTGCGACGACCGGGTCGAACGACGTGAAGACCAGCGGCCGGAAAAAGGTGGCGAGAATCAACACGACCACCAGCGCCAAGGCGCCGATGAAATACAGATCCGTCCGCGAGACGCCCAAGATGTTCCCGAAGAGAAAATCTTGGAGGTCGACACTGTAGGTACGCAAGCGGCTCATGAGAAAAACGCCGAGCGCAAAGGCGCCGGTAAACATCACGCCGATCGCGGTGTCGAGAGAGACACGCCCGCGACGGCTCACGAACCCGATGCCGACGGCCGTCGCGACCGCGACGACCGCCGCGCCGAGATAGAAATTTGCTCCGCGCAAGTAGGCGATGACGATCCCCGCGAACGACGCGTGCGCGATCCCGTCGCCGATGAACGAAAGCTTGCGTAAAATCACGAAAGTGCCGATGGCCGAGCACAGCACGCCGACGATCACCGCCGCCGCAAAGCCGCGCAGCATGAAATCGTAATGGAACGGCGCGGTCAGCAGATCGATCACGGCGCCGTTTCCTGCCGCGTGAATTGGTGGGCATGCGGATGTTCGTGCCGATGTTGGAAGAACTTAGC
>JAFAIW010000109.1 GCA_019236495.1 Vulcanimicrobiota bacterium
GGTCGGGCGGCGCTTCGCCGCTGGCCATGCAGGCGGAAAGCGCCGTTGTGCAAATCGCTCAAACGTTGGATCTCTGAGAAGGAGCTTGGCATGAATGTAGGTCGTGCAGGTGCAGTCGCGGTTTGCTTGCTGATGTTGTGGGGATGCGGGCAGAAGACCGAAAACTCGTCGACCGGCGCAAATTCGGCGCTCGTCTCGACGGCCGCTCCGGGTGGAAACGCGCAAACGTCCTCGCGGTCGACCGCGGCGCCCGTCCCGGCGGGAATGCAGTGCGCGGCCGGCGCCGCCCCTGTTTGGGCGAACCTAAAATCGCATGCCTATCACTTGCCCGGCGACGACTACTACGGGAGAACGGCGCACGGAAAATATCTCTGCGCCGAGGATGCGCAGCGTCTAGGTTACCATCAGGCGGGTACGCGCCACATGACGCCGTCCGAGATGCAAATGTCGCCGGGTCCGGCGGTTGCACCGAGCGAAGCGCCGACGCCCTCTCGTAAACACCACAAGCACCACGCTACGCAAGAAGAACCGACGCCGGAACCGACCTAAAGCGAGTCTCGTAGCGCGCGCATGAACGGGCCGAAGCGCGCGTTGTTCTCGGGCGTTGACGGCAGGCCGGTATAAACGACAATGTCGTAAACTCGGCCTTCGGCCGTGTAGAGAATCCCGCCGTCGTGCGTGACTTCATCGGTATCGCCGGTCTTGTGGGCGAAGCGGTCCCCCGCGCGCAATCCCAGCGAGAGCTTGTCGTTGAATTGTTGCCGTAACAACGTCGCCAGCAGATCGCCGGCAAACGGCGTACGGTTTGCAGCGATGAGCGCGAAGAGACGCGCTGCGTCGCGCACGCCGTGCACGTTGCGATGGCGCCCGTCCCACTGCGGATCTTCGATCAGCGGTTCGCCGCCGGACAGCTTGCGGTAGAAGGCGGTCGAATCGAGACCGTACGTCTCCTGCACGATTCGAGTTGCGGCCTCGCGCCCGACGATGTCGTATAACATGTTCGTTGCAACGTTGTCGGAGATGACGATCGCGTACTCGATGATGTCGCGCAACCTCCCGCGATATCCGGCGACGAACGGTGAGGGTTTGTCGTTGCCGGTCACGTTGGCACCGGTCGTTTCGTAGACGTCCTCAAGAGTCAGTTCGCCGGATGCAACCAAGTGCAGCGCTGCGACCGACAGCGGCGTCTTGATCATGCTGGCCGGGTAGAAGTACCGCTCGGGCTCGATCTCGATCGAAGGTCCGGGCGCGTCCAACCGCCGCACCGAGAGGGCAACCGGGTGCAAGCCCGCTTCCTGAGCCGCCGCCTGGATCCGGCCGCGCGTGAGCATGAGCGCGCCTCTGCGCCGCCGGGCACCCTGCGGCCTCTAAGGTGCGTGCAAGTACCCACTTGCATTCTTCGCTTCAGCATGGTACGCTCTGCGTGCAAGTACTTACTCTCATCGCTAGGGGATCATGCAAAATCGCTACAAAGTCGATCGTGAACTGCCCCCTCCCGCCCATCGGGAGCTGGTCGAGGAACTGCTCGCGCAGCTCGACGGGGAGGCCGGAGAGGTCGTCCTCGAGCTCGACGACTTGGCCCGGCTCGACGCGCCCGTCATCCGGCAACTCGTGACCATCCTGCGTCGCGTGCGCGAACGCGGCGGCGACGTGGCCCTTTCCGTAAGCAAGCCCGACCTGTTGCGTACGCTCCGCATCACGGCTCTCGACAAGGTTTTTCGGATCGACAATCCGTCTGCGAGTGCGGCATGAGCGGCCTTGCACAACAGCGCGAACTGACGCGCACGACGCCGGAAGAAACCCGTGCCCGCATTTTCGCAGCGGCGCGCGAGGTCTACTCCCTCAAGGGTCCGCAGAGTACGACCACGCGCGAGATTGCGGAACGGGCAGGCGTCAACGAAGCGACCCTGTTCCGGCACTTCGGTAACAAGACGGCGCTGCTCGATGCGATGAAGGAGCACTATTGCACGCTCAAGGTCGCCGCGATGCAAGCCGTGCGCGAGAGATTGAGCGGACGGCTGGAGGATGACCTGCGGGCCATCGCGCGGGTAGCGATCGAGAGCCTTCTCGAGTCACGTGACCTGATTCGAGTGTCGTTACTCGAAGATGCAAGCGATCCAACGGCCGCTTCGCCTCCATGGCGCATGCCGATCGCGGCTCGCGGGATGTTGCAAGACTTCATGGCGGAGCGCGTGGCACGCGGCGAGCTTCAAGGCGATCCCGGAGTCCTCGCGAGATTTTTTATGGGAATGTTCTTCGCGTACGTTATCGGACAGAGAGTATGGACGAACCCAACCGCGCTAGAGATCGAAAAAGCCCCCGACGTCTTCGTTGACATGTTCTTGAATGGTGTGAGGAAAAAGTGATGGACACGCGTGAAACCCGCCAAACCGTGCCCCCGAATGGTCGCGGAAACCCAGCCGCCGAGGCCGCTCCGGCCGTGAAGGGCGAAACGACGCCCGAACGACGCGAAGGGAACCCGCGCGTGCGCCGCATCGCATTCATCGCCGGCGGAATCGTCGCCGTGCTCGTGCTCATTTGGGGCATCAACTGGCTGCTCTATGCACGCACGCACCAGACGACCGACGATGCGAAGGTCGACGCCGACACCATCGCGGCGACCAGCAAAATCTCCGAGCGCGTCGCCAACGTGCTCGTCGACACGGGGCAATACGTCCACAAAGGTCAGCTCTTGATCCAACTCGACGACCGGGACGAGCTTTCGCGTTTGCTGCAGGCGCGCGCGGCGGTGTCGGCTCAGCGCGCTACCGCGTCGGCCGCACAAGAGAATGTGACGCTCGTTCAACAAACCGAGTCAGCGCAAGCGCAAGAAAGTAGTGGGGCGATCACGCAGGCGCAATCGACCATTTCAAACGCGAGTGCGGACATTGCGGCCGCGCAGGCGGCCGTGACGCAAGCACAGGCCGCGGTACCGGCGGCTCGCTCCGCGTATCAAACCGCGCTGGCGGATTACAATCGCACGAGCGCGTTGGTTCGCAGCGGCGATCTCGCGCAGCAAGAACTCGATCGGGCTACTTCAAACCTTTCGGGCGCGCGCTCGCAGTATCAAGGAGCGCTTGCGGAAGTCGCAAACGCGCAAGCGCGCCTTGCAGGAGCGCAAGCCGGAACGCAATCCGCCAGCGGCAGCCTCGAAACGGCACAGGGCAAGCTCGCCGAGAGCACCGCACCGGCGCGCGTCGCAAGTGCGTCGGCTCAGGCGAACGCGCAGTTCGCGCAAGTCGGCAGCCTCCAAGCTCAAGCGCAGCTCGCGCAAGATCAATTCAACGATACAAAAATCGTTTCACCTGTCGACGGATACGTCGGCGAGAAGGACGTCGAGGTGGGTCAAACGGTCGCGCCGGGCGTGACGCTGATGACCATCATCCCGTCGCAAAACCTCTACGTCACCGCAAACTACAAAGAAACGCAAGTCGGGAACATGCGCCCCGGCCAGCCGGTCGACATCTCGATCGACACCTACAAGGGCGTACGCTTCCACGGTCACGTCGATTCCATCAATCCGGCCGCGCAAAGCGTGTACTCGCTCGTACCTCCGCAGAACGCCACCGGAAACTTCATCAAAGTTACGCAGCGCATTCCCGTCAAGATCTCGATCGACGGTCCGCAAGGGTATCCGCTCCGGCCCGGCATGTCGGTTGAAACTTCGGTAAAAGTCCGGTAGCACGTCATGGATCTGAAGGAAAGTAACGTCATCGAATATGGGTGGCGCAGGGTCGCCGTGACGTTTGCGGTGGTTGCCGCCACGCTTCTCGAGATCATCGACACCACGATCGTGAACGTTGCGCTGCCGAACATTCAGGGAAACTTCGGCGTCGCAGTCGATCAAGGTGCGTGGATCGTTACCGGATACATCATTGCCAACGTGATCGTCATCCCGCTCACGCCATGGCTGCAGCAGCGATTCGGGCGCCGCGCCTACTACCTTGCATCGATCGGCATTTTTACGGTTGCCTCGCTGATGTGCGGCCTTGCGGGATCGTTCGAGACCTTGGTTTTCTGGCGCATCATTCAGGGCATCGGTGGTGGTGGGCTGCTGTCGACGTCGCAGTCGATCCTGCGAGAGACGTATCCGCTGAGCGAACAAGGAACGGCGTCTGGGATTTTTGCGATGGGCGTGATCGTCGGACCGACCGCAGGGCCGCTGATCGGCGGCATCATCACCGATCAACTTTCTTGGCGTTGGGCCTTCTTCGTGAACTTACCGGTTGGGATCGTCGCGGCGCTCTTGGTGTGGCTCGTGCTGCGAAATCCCGCCGCACCGCAACGCAAACGGCTCGATTGGGTCGGACTCGGCTTGCTGGCCACCGGGTTGGGTGCGATGCAGTTCGTGCTCGACCAGGGGCAGACGAAGGATTGGTTTTCGGATGCCGGCATTCGCTTGGGCACCGCGCTCTGCGCGGCGGGACTCGCCGGCTTCATCCTCTGGACGCTGCGCTCGTCGATTCCGATCGTCGATCTCCGCGTGCTGAAATATCGAGCGGTTGCGGCCGGATGCGTGCTCGGCGGCGTTCTCGGCGTGAGCTTGTACGGGTCGATCGTGGTGCTCCCGCAGTACGTTCAAGACTCGTTGTCATTTACCGCAACGGCATCGGGCGAGCTGATTCTCACGCGAGCGCTGGCCATTGCCGCCCTGACGCCGCTGGTCGCCATCATCGCATCGCGCAATCTCGTCGATGCGCGCGTGCTCGTGGGTTCCGGATTTGCGATCGTAGGAATCTCGAACTGGATGCTCTCGAGCGTGACGACGATGGATTCGGGATTCTGGACGTTTACCGCCTCGCTGATCGTCGGCGGAGTCGGTCTCTCGATGGTATTCGTGCCGCTTTCGATGGCGGTCCTCGGCGCGGTTCCGGCAAGCGAAGTTCCGAAAGCCGCGGCCTTCTTCAATTTGTCGCGTCAAGTGGGGGGGAGCATCGCGACGGCGCTTCTCGTCACCCTCTTTAGCCGCGGCCTGGCAAGCCATCAGACCGTGCTTTCCGGAGGGATGGCGCTGCACGACAATCCGATCTGGAATTACTTGCAAGTGCATGGAGGGCAGTTCTCGTCCAGTGCGCTGCAGCAGCTGTATTCTCTGCTCGTCGATCAAGCTACGGTGCTGTCGTACGCCGATACTTCGCGTGCGGTAGCAATTCTTTCGATCTTGTTGGCACCGCTCGTTTTCTTGATGCGGCGGCCGCGGGGCACGACGTCCCCGCTCGTTTCCGAATAGGAGTTACCTCGTGTTCCGACGTTCTTTGGCGGCCCTCGTTCTCGTGTGCACGATGCCTACCGTCGCTACGGCGCAGTCCGCTCCGGCGACTCCGGCACCGCGCTTGACCCCGGTTCCCGCGACGCAAGCCTCCCCCGCGGTGGTATTGCCGCCTCCGCAGGCGCTCGTGCTGCCGGCCGTTCCGACGGTCGCGCCGGGGTACGCCGCACCGCATCCGCCGGTCCCCAACGGCGACATCGCGGGCGTGTCGCAACAACCGTTCGTGGGCATCCAACTTTCGGATGCGATCGCGATGGCGCTCTCCAAGAACAGCGATCTGGCGATCGCGCAAGAAAACGAGCGCATCGCGGGCTACCAAATCGTCGCCGCGCGCGGCGCCACGGACGTCCGTTTCATCGTCGAGCCGCAGTATTCGTACGTGCAGAGCGCGCCGCAGAACGCCTTCTTCTCGGGGCCGAATTTCGGCCCGATCACAAACCAAAGCACCGGCGTGAATACCGGCTTTAGCGGAACGACTGAGGCCGGAACGACATACAGCGCCACGATTTCCGGAAGTCAAGTTTTCAACAACACGGCGATCAACTCGTTCAATCCGAACTTCAACACCTCGCTGAATTTCAACTTGACGCAACCCTTGCTCAAAGGTTCCTTTAGCGAGGTTCGTCACACGCTTTTGCTAGCGCAAGCCAACGCGACGAGCACCACCGGCAACGCTCTGACCACGGCGTCGCAAACCGTCTCGAACGTTGCGGACGCCTATTGGGATCTCGTGGCTGCCTGGCGCAACGTGGCGATTCAGGAAGAGTCGCTTCAGCAAACCGAATTGCAACAGCAGAGTAACGAGCGTTTGGCCAAGCGCGGAACGGCCGCGCCGACCGACGTGGTGGAATCGAACACTCAAGTAAACGTCTTCGAAGAGAACGTCTTTTCGGC
>JAFAIW010000200.1 GCA_019236495.1 Vulcanimicrobiota bacterium
AACGGGTCGATGAACGAAGCGGCGTCGCCGGCGAGCAACACTCGCCCTTTTGCAAGACCGCGCGTGCGATGCGCGAGTGGCCCAATCGAGACGCGTTTGCCCACACGTTCGATCGAATGAAAGTGTCGATTGCCGCGCATCATCGCCTCCGCGCGGACCGCGAATTCTTCGTCTAGGGCGTGCGACATCGAACGCAACGTTTGCGAACGCACCACCATCATGACGTTTGCTATGTCCCCTCCGAGCGGATTCACCGCGAAGTATGCCGGGCCGTCCACGAACATTTCGACGCATCGTCCGTCACCCGAAAAGCCGCGGTAGTGGCCGCCGATCGCAAAGCGCGCGCGCGCCGGCACCGACAACGCGAGACCGGCTTTGCGAGCGACGAGCGATCCGATCCCATCTGCGCCAATCACGAAGCGTGCGGCCAGTGTGACGGTACCTCCTGAAGAATCGATGAATCGCACGCTCGCACTATCGGATTCGAGGTGGAGATCCACGGCCGTCCCGGTGACGCATTTCGCGCCCGCCGTTCGAGCCTGCGTGGCGAGCGCTGCGTCCAAATCGGAGCGCGGCACCGCCCACGCCTCGCCCGAGACGGGCAAGCGCACCCGCAAATCGTGCGCGTGCATGACGATTCCGTCCAACGCAAACGGGCGCAACTCCGCGGAGACACCCAAACGCCGCAAGGTCGCAACGGCGCCGGCGTTCAGATATTCGCCGCAAACCTTCACGCGCGGGAAGCGCGCGCGCTCGATGACCATCACGTCGTAACCCTGCGCGGCGAGCAGGTACGCGGCCGTGGACCCGGCCGGCCCGGCGCCGACCACGATTGCGTCATGCATCGTAAAGCGCCATTCGCGAAAACGGTAAGCGCACCGCTGCGGGCCGTCGCCAGCCGGCTTGCGCCGCCAACTCGAGCGCCTCTTTCGGCGTGTACGCCCGCCGTACCGATAGCGGACCGTCGTGACGCGTCAGTTTGCTACACGCCCAAAGCCGCGTCCAAAGCCACGCGCCCACAAACCCGTGCGCCGTTCGCCGCAAGTCGCAAACCCACGGCAATCTTCGCGCCACGCGGCGCATTTCGCGCAGCAACGCAATCGCCGCAGGTGGATCGAAGTGATGGAGTGCGAGATTGCAGGTCACCATTTCAAACGCATCGTCCGCATACGGAAGTGCGGTGCCGTCGGCACGCTCGAATTTCAACCCTTGGATGCCGCCCGAGCGCGCGCGAGCGATTTCGAGGAGCCGGTCGTTGACGTCGGTACAGGTGATGCGCAGTTCCGCATTCCGCGTTCGTGCGTCGGCAATCAGCGCGCGCGGAATGTCCGCGCTTCCGCTTCCTATGTCGAGCAGGGTGGCGGGGCGATGCCGGCGCACGGCTCGGCGCACCGGCGCAATGCCGCCGAACCAGCGGTTCGCATATTCGATGTCGCGAAAATTCAGCTCGAGATCGTGTGAGGACTCGATCGGATCGTCGATCAGCTCACGAGCCGTCGAGCGCAAGGCCTACTTCTTGAAATACTCCGCGTTGATCGCAGTGTAGTTGGTCCACTTCTCCGGAACGTCGGAGTCCGCGAAGATCGCCTCGACCGGACATGCGGAAACGCACGCACCGCAATCGATGCAGACTTCGGGATCGATATACAACATCTGATCTTCATCCGTCCCGTGAATGCAATCAACGGGGCAGACGTCGACGCACGATTTATCTTTCGTGCCGATGCACGGTTCGGTAATGATGTAGGCCATGTAGGGCCATTGTATTGCGAGGGCCGCCGCGCGGTCTCCTGGTTAGGTCGCACGGCGGCCGTCGCGCCAGCGTTGCGCTACGCGGTTCTCCTGCCGCCGATCGCGCGTATGATAAAGAGAAGGATGACGGCGCCGATGATCGCGCAGATAATGCTTGGGATATTGAATCCGGTCACGCCCGAGTGTCCGAAGAGCCCGTAGACCCAGCCGCCGATGAACGCGCCGATGATGCCCACGATGATGTCGCCCAATACC
>JAFAIW010000242.1 GCA_019236495.1 Vulcanimicrobiota bacterium
GCTTCGTCGGGAACGTGCGATACGCACGGCGCGGATCCGCGCAACTGCATGGGATATGCCATTCAAGACGTCGGCCTTGGACGCGTCGATGCGTCTGGTGCGTTCACCGATCTCGTCGTGCGGTCGAAGGACGGCTCGTGCGGCGGCGCCGTGGTCTGTCAGCCCGATCCCACCAACAAGCGGCAAACGTTGATGTGGACGTCGTCGGACGATCCTTGGCACAGCGCGAGCGACCGCGTCACCGGCGATCAAGACCAGCCCGGGCTCGATCTCATCGCGAGCAGCCCGATCACGCGCGGGCTTCCGACGATCTATCCGGTACCGGTGTTTTACAGCACGCCGCAAAATGCCGCCAATGAAATCCGCTATATGGAAGCGCGGCAGCATCCGATTTCGTATGTCGAGATGGGCGAAGAAGTCGATGGGCAGTATGCAACTCCCGAAGATTACGGCGCGCTCTACATTCAATTCGCAAAAGCGATTCATGCCGTCGATCCGCACCTCAAATTGGGCGGCCCGGTTTTTCAAGGGGTCGATAGCGACGTCAAAGCGTGGGCGAACGATGAAGGCGACGTTTCGTGGCTCGGACGGTTCGTGAAATACTTGCGCGCTCACGGGCGCATCGGTGACTTAGGCTTCATGTCGTGGGAGCACTATCCGTTTCATCATTGCGACAGCGGGGCGCAACTTCGGGACGATCTCTTGACCGAACCCTCATTCGTGCGCCGCATGGCGGCGACGTGGCGCTCCGACGGCTTACCGCCGGGACTTCCCCTTCTCGAAACCGAGAACAACTTTTCGCCGGACGGAACGGCCGCGTCGCAGCGCGTCTACGGAGCGCTCTGGACGGGAGACTTCATCGGCGCGTCGCTCGCTTCGAACATTCAATACATGACGTACTATCAAGGCGAAATCGAGCCGCTCGGTCACAACCGCAAGTGCGATCTGTGGGGTGCGTACAATCCCTACATCGTCGATCGAGATTTCACATTGCGTGCAAAGGGGGCGTCCTACTACGCGCTGCAGCTCCTCACGCAGCAGTGGGTGCTCCCGGGAGATTCGCCGCACGGCGTGTATCCGGTAACGACGAGCTTGGGCGACGACAAGGCGCCGTTGACGGCGTACGCACTCGAACGGCCCGACGCGACGTGGTCGGTGCTGGTCGTGAACAAGGATCCGTTCCCGCGCACGGTGTCCATGCAGTTTGGAAATCGCGCGCGGTTTACCGGAACGGTCGAGGTTGTGACGTTTGGTCGCGAACAGTACGGTTGGAGTGGAAAGGGTCCGAACGATCCGCCAAACCCGGATCGCGGCTTACAACATAGCCGCGTTTCGAGCGCCGCGAGCTACACCGTGGCACCCGAATCGCTCACGGTATTCCGCGGCCGCGTGAACGCTCCGTAGCGCTTACCAGAGAATCGCGCGTGGAAATCGCGCGGCGAGCAGTGCATCGAGCCCAAAGCTGCGCCCGGCGGCGCTCGCGATGACGAGGAGCGCGAGGACGATGTCCGCCCAGTCGTTGCTCGCGGGGCTCCACGGCAACATCCCTTTGGCGCTCGCGTAGTTGAGGAGCAGCAGAATCGCAAGTGCCGCACCCGCGCGCGTTGCCAGGCCGAGCAGCAGCGTTATGGCGACCGTTACTTCGCCAGCGATCACGAGCGTCGAAAAAACGCCGGCGTGCGGCAAAACGGTATTTCGAACGAAATCGGCATACCATGGGAATCCGTTTTGTAAGGCAACTTGAGTCAGAAAACCGCTCATGCGCGGCGCGAAGCCGCCCGGCGCGGTGAGCTTCGCGTAAACGGAGACCGCGAAGATGAGGCCCAAATAGAGCCTCGGCAATACGAACACGGCGTTCATAGAACGGCCTTTCGACACATTCGAGCAACGAGCTCCTTTGTGAGTTTCGCGGCGACCGTCGCGGTGAGCTCGTCGACGTCTTTGTCGGGATTGAGCTCGACGACGTCGGCCCCAACCAGGTAGCCCGGAATGCATTTGATCGTTTCCAAAACGTCGCGAACCGAAAGCCCGCCCGGCTCCCGATGCGAAACGCCCGGCGCGAACGCGGGATCGATGCCGTCGAGATCCACGGTGACGTACACCGGGCCGTCGGGGAGCGCCGCGCGGGCATGGTCCAATTCCCACGGCGCGTAGACCGCAACGCCGAACCGCTGCGCGACCTCTCGTTGAACGGCGGTCATCGTACGAATACCGATTTGCACGAGTTGCGTAACGCCGGTGTCTTCCAAGATGCGCGCGAACGGGCACGCATGTGAGTAGCGGCTGCCGTTGAAAATCGGATAGAGGTCGGGATGTGCGTCGAAGTGGACGATGCGCAAGTCAGGAAAACGGCGAGCAAAAGCCTTTACGATCGGATAGGTGATCGAGTGATCGCCGCCGAGCGACAAGACGCTTCGGCCCGCATCGAGTTGTGCGGCGACCGCGTGCTCGATCGTCGCTCGGTCCATCTCGTCCTCCGCGAGATCGACGTCGCCGAAGTCGCGCAGTATCCCATCCGCCTTCAGATCGATGCCCGTTTCGCTGAACGAGTTTGCACCCTCGTTCCACAGTGCCGCGCGGATATATCCCGGCGCTTTCGCGGAACCGCGAAGGTACGACGAATTGGAATCCGTGGGAAAGCCGAGCATGGCGACTTCAGGCATTCATCCGGCTTTCGCGGTCGAACGCAAACGTTCCAACGAGAGGAAATCGATGCGATGCGGCGATTCGCCGTCGAGGGCGAGTCCGGCGGCGATCTCACCCACGACGCTGGCAAATTTGAATCCGTGGCCGGAGAAGCCGCCGCAAAGGACGACGCGGTCGTCGAGCGGATGGCGATCGATTGCAAAGTCGCGGTCCGCCGTGAGCGCGTACATGCACGCTTTGGCGTCGCGTATCGATGCGCCCGCGCCGGGGAGCCAATCTTCGAGCATCGCCGCGATCGGCGCGACGTCGCGTTCGGTGTCGATGCTCCGGTCGAGAGCGTCGGCATTCTCGACGGGGGCGCCGTACGCGTGCAGCGCCGCTTTCACGCCGTCCCCGATATCCGGAAATCCATAGCCCAGCGCCGGCAACCCGCGCCGCTCGAGCAAAAACGTCGGGACGGCATCCGGTCCGAATGCCGCGTTCGGCGGACCGAACCAGGCTTGCACGTTGCGCTGCAGCGTCAAGCTCATGCCGATGCGCGCCAGTTCTTCTTTGAACCATGGGCCGAGCGTCAAGATCAATCGGTCGCATCGGAGGGCGTGGCCCGTCGACAGTTTCACGACGATTCCGCGTGGGGTCGGCTCCCAGCGTTGCAGGCCGGCGCCGAACACCGTTTGCGCGCCGCTCGACGTTGCGTCGGCAAGATATGCCGATACCGCCGCTTCGGGCACAAGAAAACCGCCGTCGCGCTCGAAAACGCCGGATTCCTCCGCGCGCGGCCGCAGTGCCGGGTAACGGGCGCGAATGTCGGCAGCCGTCCAAAGTTCGGCGTCGAGGCCGTAACGCTCGACGGCGCGCCGGGCGCCTTCGAGCATCGCGCTGCCTTCGAAACCCGCCGTCAGCAGCCCGTTCGCATGAAGGATTCGCGTGCCGCTATCGCGCTCGAGGTTACGCCATAGGTCGTACGCGCGATGCAGCAGCGGCACGTAACGATGGTTTTCGAAATACGCGCGCCGGATGATTCGCGATTTTCCGCTCGAGGCGCCGAATTCATGAATCGGATGAAAACGCTCGATCCCAAGGACCGTAGCACCACGTTTCGCGATGTGCGCGAGTGACGCACTCCCCATCCCGCCCAATCCGACGACGATCGCACGATACTGCATCAGCGGTTCACGCAAAGTGCCACGGCTTGGCGGTCCCGCTCTCGACGGCGGCCGACTGCACCTTGCGTTCGAGCTCCGTTGCGCCGGACTCCATTTTTCGAGTATCGGTCATTTCGCCAGGCCTTGTAAACGGGGTGCAGCGAATGGACCGCTCGATGCAAAGCTCCGTTGCGCGCGCGAGCGAAGGCGACTTTCCTCGCCTTGCCGAGCTGTTTAGCGCGTACCGCTCTTTTTTCTCGAAAATCGACGACGTCGTCGAAGCCGAGCGTTTCTTGCGCGAGCGGATGGCGGCCGACGAGTCGGTGATTTTTGTCGCGCGGCAGGCCGATGTGCCCGTCGGATTCATTCAGTTGTATCCGCTCTGGTCGTCGTGGTATTGCAAGCGCATTTGGTTTCTCAGCGACCTCTACGTCGACGAAGCGTGGCGAGGACGAGGCATCGGCGCGCACCTCGTGGATGCTGTCAAAGATTTTGCAATGCAAACCGGCGCGTCCAGCGCCATGGTCGAACTTCCCAAATCGGAACCACATCTCGAGAAGTTCTACGCCGGCCTGGGGTTCGCGCGCGACGAAGTTTTCGACCTAGCTCGCTACTATCCATAACGGAGTTCGGATTGTCTCAGTACGTCTATTCGATGTATCGCGTCGGCAAGATGGTGCCGC
>JAFAIW010000258.1 GCA_019236495.1 Vulcanimicrobiota bacterium
AAGGGTCGAGCGTGCAAGACTCGGATAACGCCCGATGACGCTGTCGTGTATCCTGTTCCGTATGCTCTCGCGTCACGTTGCATTCGCGCTCGCGCTCATCGGCTTGCTTGCGCCGCAGGTAGCCGCCGCTCAGGCGGTGCCACCCTCGCCCGCGCCGAGTCCGGCGCCCTCTTCGAGCGCAGCCGGCGAGAGTCCAACCGGGGGCGCGTTCGACATGAGCAAGCTCACTCCGGAGCAACAGGCAGCCCTGCAACAATACATCATCAAGACGTCGCAAAACCCCGTGGGGAACATCGCCGTCATTCCGCTGCAAAGCAATCTGAACTTCGGCTTAGGCCCGTATGCGCGATACCAATACAATCTGAACGTGCAACCGGTCGTACCGTTCATGTTGAGCAAAGATATGTCGCTCATCGCCCGTACGATCGTCCCCCTCGTCAGCCAGCCGCCGCTGTTCGCGACGCCGCAACAGTGCGCCAACCCCGGATGCGCGTGGACGTTCGGCGTCGGTGACATCCAAGAGCAGCTGTTTTTCGCGCCAAAGACCAAGCCGGGCGAGTTGATTTGGGGCGCCGGACCGATCTTTCAGGTTCCGAGCGCATCGCCCGACACGCTCGGAACGGGAAAGTATTCGGTGGGACCCGCGGCCGTTGCACTCGTCATGCCCGGGCCGTGGGTCATGGGCATGTTGGCGACGCAGCTGTGGTCCTTCGCGGGCAAAGCGAATCGGCCGGGCGTCAACAGCGGCTTATTTCAGCCGTTCGTCAACTACAATATCAAAGGCGGATGGGCGCTTACGACCGCCCCCATCATCACTGTGAACTATAACGCGCCCGGAAATCAAAAGTGGGCGATCCCAATCGGCGGCGGAGGATCGAAGACGTTCAAGCTCGGCGATCAGCCAATGCAACTTGCGGTTCTTTACTACACGTTCGTGCAAAAGCCCGTGACGTCTCCGCAGACGAACCTTCGCATTTCCTTTAGCCTGTTGTTCCCGATCAAGCGCGGGTTCGATTTGAAGGAAGCGCTCCAAGAAGCCGGCGTCACGCCATAGCTAGGCGGCTTCGACGATCAGTTCGTTGTCGCGCAGGTTGACGCGGGCTGTTCCGCCGGGCCGAATGTCGCCGCGCAGAATCGCGGTCGAGAGCGGCGTGCTCACGAAGCGCGCGACGGTCCGCCCGACGTAGCGCGCGCCGGAACCGGCATTCTGGCTTTCGCGTGCGAGAAAACCACGTGCACTTTCGCTCAAATCGAGCTTGACGTCCCGCGCGCCCAAACGCCCCGCCAGCGAATCGACGTGGATCGCCACGATCCGCTCGAGGCTTTCGAACGAGAGCGGGTTGAACGGCACCACGTCGTCGATGCGATTCAAGAATTCCGGGCGGAAGTATTCGGGAAGCTGATCGTTCTCCAAATTTGTGGTCATCACGATCAACGCGTGGCGAAAATCGATGGTACGGCCTTTCGCGTCGGTAACGCGGCCGTCGTCGAGGATCTGCAGCAAGATCGCGGCGACGTCGGGGTGCGCTTTCTCCAACTCGTCGAAGAGAATCACGCAGTAGGGCCGGCGCCGCACCGGTTCGGTGAGCTGTCCCGGTTCGTCATGACCTTGATATCCCGGGGGCGCGCCGAGCAAGCGCGAGACGGTATGCGATTCGGTGAATTCCGTCAAATCGATTCGCACCAGCGCCTCTTCGGTACCGAAGAGACGCTCGGCGAGCGCTTTCGCCAGCTCCGTCTTGCCCACGCCGCTGGGTCCGACGAAAAGAAAACTGCCGAGCGGCTTGCGGGGGTCGTGCAATCCCGCGCGCGCGCGGCGGATCGCATCGCACACTACGGCGATCGCTTCGTCTTGCCCGATGACGCGCTGCGCGATCGCGCCTTCCATCGCCAGGAGTTCGTTGCTCTGCGATGCGCTCAGAGTCGAAGGCGGAATGCCCGTCCACTTGGTGACGATCGCCGCAACGTCGTCAGCGCTCACGCGCGGACGCGCGACCGCACCCTTGTTCGCAAGCGCGATGGCGGCGGCCGCTTCATCCATCAGGTCGATGGCTTTATCCGGCAAGAAGCGATCCGCAATGTAACGAGCGCTCAAGTTCGCGGCGGCCGCGACCGCTTCGTCGGAGATCGCGACATTGTGGTGCAAGCTGTAGCGATCGCGTAGACCGCGAAGAATCGCAATGGTCTGCTCGATGCTGGGCTCGTCGACCATCACCGGTTGGAAGCGCCGTTCGAGCGCCGCGTCGGACTCGACGTATTTCCGGTATTCATCGAAGGTGGTGGCGCCGATGCACTGCAGGTCGCCGCGCGCGAGCTCGGGTTTGATCATCGAGCTCATGTCCAGCGCGCCTTCCGCGGCGCCCGCGCCGACCAAGGTGTGTAATTCGTCGATGAACAGAATCACGTCGCGCGACGCGCGGCGGACTTCGTCGAGAATGCGTTTGACGCGGCTCTCGAACTCACCGCGATATTTCGTTCCTGCGACGAGGCCGCCGAGCGCGAGTGCCAGCACGCGTTTTCCGCGCAATGCTTCCGGCACCGTACCCGCAACGATGCGCTGCGCGAGCCCTTCTACGATGGCCGTCTTGCCGACGCCCGGTTCGCCGACGAGCACCGGGTTGTTTTTGCTGCGCCGCGCGAGAATGGAAATGACGCGTTCGACTTCGTCGTCGCGTCCGATGACGGGATCGAGCTTACCGAGCCGCGCAAGTTCGGTTAGGTCCCGCGAGAATTGAGAAAGCGTCGGCGTCCCACTGCGCAGGCGGCGCGTCAGGTCTTCGAGGGGATTTGTCGACTGCTCGCCGGGTCGCGCCAGACGGTCCACTAAGAGTGCTCCGCCCGCGAGGAGCGCGGCCGCGCCCAAAACAGCCCCGAGCGCCGGAAGCGCCGCCGCGGTGCGGCGACGCGCCGCGCATTCAGCGCAGAGATTGACGGATTGCCACCGCCCCGCGCGCAGGCTCGTGTCTTGCAGCGTCGCCGGCCGATTACGGCATTGTTCGCAGAGAACGTTCATCGCACACCGTCATACCCGGCAGGCTACCGCCGGGTTTCGGAACCCTACGGCTCGACCTCGTAAGTGACCGTGGCGTCGGCTTGCACGGTGAGCGTGCCGGGCGCGATCTCCGTGGGAATCGCGGCCGGAGCCGGCATCGCGGCCCGCATCATGACCCCGACCGGACGCGGCGCAAAGCCGGTGTCCATCGACACAACGCGCACGATTCGAAGGTGGGCCGCGCTCGCGAGCGCCTGCGCCTGGACGAGTGCGTCTGCAACCGCCGCTTTAAGCGCCTGCGCGTAGAGTTCACGTGGCCTCGAGTATGAGAAGGTAACGCCGTTCACGTCCGCGCCGGCTCCCACCGCCGCGTCGACGACCTTGCCGACGATGCTGAGATTCGCGATGCGGACGTCGATCGTTCGCGACGCCGTATAGCCATAGCGGACGCCGGTTTGTACCTGCGCCGGCTCGGGCCGGGGCTGAAAATTGAAGTTGTACGACGTCGTGGTGAGGTCGCCGTCGCTCAGGCCCAAGGCGCGCAAACGATTACGCACATCGTTGAAACGGCTGTTGCTTTGCGTCGTCGCGTTTTCGGCCGTTTCTTGGGTGACGGTGATGCCGAGCGAAACAGTCGCCGTATCGGGCGCGTGCGTTACGGAACCCTGGCCGGTAACGGTGACGGTCGGCGGAGTCGCCGCGCCGCCAACCGACGGAACGATGGCGAGCGATGCCGCCAGGAATAGGGATGCAAACTTCATGGGATGATAACGCTACGACGTCCGGATTCAGGCACGCCTGCCTCGCCGGAGGGAGAACCGCCGTTTAGCGGCAATTTCGAACGGGAAGACTGCTCTGAACCCGGCACCGCCGGGCTCTTTGGAGGTAGAAGCATTGATCGGTACCATCTTGTTCTGGCTTATCTTCGGGTTTCTCGTCGGCCTGATCGCCAAGTGGATCGTGCCC
>JAFAIW010000122.1 GCA_019236495.1 Vulcanimicrobiota bacterium
CGCGTCGTGTCGATGCCGTGTTGGCGTCTCTTCGAAGAACAGACGCAAGAGTATCGCGATCGAATTCTGCCGCCCGCCGTAACGGCGCGCGTTTCGATCGAAGCCGGTGCGACGATGGGCTGGCACCGCTGGGTCGGCGATCGGGGATTTGCGTTTGGGATCGATCACTTCGGCGCGTCCGCGCCCGCGGCCGATATCGCAAAAGCCTACGGTTTCACGCCTGACAACATCGCCAAGCTCGTTTCCGAAAAATTCGCTACCGCTCGCCGCTAACATCAGGAGCACGCATGGAAAAGATACTGCAAGAGTTGCTCGACGCCGGGCAATCGGTTTGGCTCGACAACTTGCGCCGGGGCATGTTTGCCTCCGGCGAGCTGCAGCGCATGATCGACCAAGGTCTGCGCGGGATGACGTCCAACCCGACGATCTTCGAAAAGGCCATCGGTACCGGGAACGACTACGACGAACAACTTCGCGCGCTAATCGGTAAAGAACACGACGCCGACAATCTTTTCTGGGCGTTGGCGATCAAAGACATCCAAAGCGCATGCGATCTCTTTCGTAGCGTTTACGACGGAAGCGGCGGAAACGACGGCTTCGTCAGCCTTGAAGTTTCACCGCTCCTCGCGCACGATACGGCCGGCACCGTCGCGATGGCCAAGGATTTGTGGAAGCGCGTCGACCGTCCGAATTTGATGGTCAAGATCCCGGGCACGCCCGAAGGCCTGCCGGCGATTACCGACTGCATTGCGGCCGGCATCAACATCAACGTCACGCTGCTTTTTTCAGTGGAGCACTACGAGAAGGCCGCCCGCGCGTACATCGATGGAATCCGGCGGCGCGTGGAGGCCGGGCAACCCGTCGACCGGGTGCGTTCGGTCAACAGCATTTTCGTGAGTCGCATCGACACGATGGTCGACAAGTTGCTCGATGCGAAAATCGCCAAAGGCGAGACCGCGCTCTCCGCATTGCTCGGTAAGACCGGCATCGCGAATCTGAAGATGGCGTACGCGAAGTTCCTCGACCTCTTCCACGGCCCGGATTTCGAAGCGCTGCGCGCCAAGGGCGCGGCGGTTCAGCGCCCGCTTTGGGCGAGCACCTCGACGAAGAATCCGCAGTATCCGGACCTTCTGTACGTCGAGAACGTCGTGGCCAAAGAAACGGTCAACACGATGCCGCCCAACACGTACGACGCGTTGCTCGATCATGGGAAAATCACGCCGGACGCCATCGCCCTCGACATGGCGGGAGCGCGGGCGCAATTGGACGCGCTCGCGAAGGCCGGCATTTCGCTCTTCGAATGCACGTCGCAACTTCAAAAGGAAGCGGTCACGCTGTTCAGCGAGTCGTTTGCAGCCCTGCTGGGCGCTATCGTCTACAAACAAAAGATGCTGGCCGATGGCAAGGAACGCGTCGCGATCGCGGCCGGCGGCGAGAACGCCGCCTATCAAGCCGCGTTGAAGCAGCTTTCCGACGCGGATTTTCTCAAGCGTCTTTGGGCGAAAGATCCTTCACTCTGGTCCGGCGAGGCCGAACACGCGGCCATTATCAAAAACGCGCTCGGATGGCTCGACATCGCGCAGCGCATGCTCGAAGACGTCGCGGAGCTGCAAGAATTCGCGAAAGAAGCCGCACGCGATTTCACGCATGCGGTCGTGCTCGGGATGGGCGGTAGTTCGCTCGCCCCCGACATCATGCGTCTGACGTTCGGGAAGATATCGGGATTTCCGACGCTTCACGTGCTCGATTCAACCGATCCCGTGCAAATTTCCGAATTAGAAGCCAAAATCGATCTCGAGCGAACGCTGTTTATCGTCGCATCGAAGAGCGGCACGACGACGGAACCCGACGCGTTCTACCGCTACTTCCACGAGAAGGTCACGAAGGTCGTAGGCTCCGCGCGCGCCGGCGCTTGGTTCGTCGCGATCACCGACCCCGGAACCAAACTCGAGAGCGAAGCAAAAGACGCGGGTTTTCGCAAGGTTTTCACCAACGATCCAAACATCGGCGGGCGCTATTCGGCGCTGTCGTACTTCGGTCTCGTGCCCGCCGCAATTGCGGGATACGATCTCAAGCTGCTCGTCGACCGCGGCTTGGGCGCGATGCACGCGAACGACAAAACCGTCGCTCCCGCGGATGCGACCGGCGTACGGTTCGGTGCGGCGATCGGGGGTTTCGCCAAAACGGGCCGCGACAAGCTCACGATCGTCACGCATCCCAGCATCGCAGCGTTCGGCGCGTGGGCGGAACAGCTGATCGCGGAATCGACCGGCAAACTCGGTAAGGGCATCGTTCCGATCGAGAGCGAGCCGCTGGCGGCGCCGCGCGCGTACGGGAAAGACCGCGTGTTCGTTTACGTGGGGGCCGGACTGCCCAACGCGAGCGCGGCGGACGAAGCGGGCCTCACCGCCTTGCAAGAAGCCGGCCACCCCATCGTTCATTTGGCGATGAACGATGCGTACGACGTCGGCGAGCAGTT
>JAFAIW010000184.1 GCA_019236495.1 Vulcanimicrobiota bacterium
GCAAGGCGAAATCAACGATCTCAAAGAGCGGATCAGTCACTTCAAAGCGATGGAAGAATCGCTTCAGAATACTTTGCTGCTCGCGCAACGCACCGCCGATGAAGTGAAGGCGGCCGCGCACAAGGAAGCCGACCTCATCCGTCAAGAGGCTCGCGTCGCGGCCGAGAAAGAGATCCACGCGCACAACGATGCGACGCTCGAAGCACGTCGCGAATATCAACGCGCGATCGAGGAGGCCGAAAAAGTCAAGAGCGAGCTGCGAAGTTTGCTCACGACCCATATGGCGCTGCTCGAACGCTCGCCGGCGTTGCCGCGCACCGCCACGAACGGCGCGGAGCCGGCCGGCGAGGCGCAGCCGGCGCCGAATCGTATCACCGTCTACTGACGTGCCCGAACGGTGCGCGCCCGTTCAGCTCTTCGGTGTGGTTCGCGCGGAGCTCGCGGGCCGGCGCTTTATCGTCGAAGGCAGAGCCGCGGCCACGATCGCGTACGGCAACCTGGCACTCGTGGTTCGCGATCTCGATCGGAGCGATTGGAGCGATGCGGTTATCGCCGAGAAGTTGAACGATCCCGAATGGGCGACGCGCCAGGCAGCCATGCAACAACGCGTGTTGGAGCGTGCGATGAGCGCGGGGCCCGTCGTTCCGGCGCGACCGCTCACGATTCTGCGCCGCGAAGAGCTGGAAACGTTCGTACGCGATAACGGCGATCGACTGCGACGCACGTTGGCTCGAATCGCGGGCAAACAGGAATGGTGTCTCCACGTGTATTTGGGCCCGCACGTGACCTCGCACGAAGAGCCGTACGTCATGCGGGTCGCTCCGGCAGTTTTGCCCGCCCCCATCGAGGGACCGTTTTCCGATCACGTGACGGCACTGTGGAAGCGCTGCAGCGCGGTGTCGTTCGGGGCGCGGCGCATCGAACCCGCGCAAAATCCGCGGTATCTCTTCGGTGCCACCTTCTTGCTCGCGCGCAATCACCTGCGCGAGTTTCGCGCCGCTTTGCTGGACCTAGCTTCCGAAGCTCGCGAGATGGGCCTCACGTACTATCTCGACGGTCCGCATCCCCCGTTTACCTTCACGTAGCATGCGCGCGTTTGCGTGCCTCGCGTTGACGCTGCTCGGCGCTACCGCGCCGTCACCGTCGCCTTCGCCGCAATTCGCAAGCATCGCCGCTGCGGCAGCGCGAACCGTTGCGTCCGGCTCGGCGAAGAGCATTGCATTTGCCGTCGTGCAGAACGGCGCGGTCGTTGCCCTCGAATCGCAAGGCGACGCAGGTCCCGACACGGCGTACAACATCGCCTCCGTCACCAAGATGTTTACCGCCGTCAGCGTTCTTCAACTCGTCGATGCCGGAAAGCTGACGCTCGACAGTCCGATCGCGCGCTTCTATCCGGCGTTTCCGCGCGCACACGAAATTACGATCCGCGAGCTGCTCGATCATACGTCGGGCATTCACAACTACCTCGACGAAGCGCTGAGCGACGGTACGGTAAATCGCCGCACCACGCCCGACGCGATCTTGACGGAGATGGCAAAGCGTCCACTCGATTTTCCGCCCGGCACGAAATGGGGATACAGCAATACCAATTACGTCATGCTGGGCCGCATCGTGGAACGGGTCTCCGGGCAATCCTTGGAACGCTACGAGAGCGAGCACATCTATCGCCCTGCAGGCATGACGCACACCGCGATGGGACGTGCGGCCACGGGCACCAGCGTAGCGGGTCCGTTCGGCTGGGAGGGCGCGCGCGCCGGCGACGCGAGTTGGTATTTCGCCGACGGCGACATTCTTTCGACGGCCGCCGATTTGGCGCGATTCGACGTGGCGCTGATGAACGGATCGCTCGTGAGTGCGGGCAGTTTCGCGGAAATGCAGCGCACCGCACCCTACGCCACCCTCGTTCCGGAAATGCGCGCCGGTCTCGGCGTTTTCGTCTATCCGCTCGCGGGCGCAGATCTGGTGGGCCATCACGGCGGCGAGCCCGGTTATACGTCGGACAACGAACTCGTTCCGGCGCGCCGCGCTGCATACGTGTTTCTCGCGAACGGAAAGTTCGCACAGGCCGATCTGCTCGGCGCGGCGCTCTTGGCGTACGATCCGCAGCTGCTGGTACGCGCGACCAGCGCGCCGCCCGCGCCGTCCGCCCTGGATCCCGACCCCGCGTTGACCGCACGCTTGCAGCGCTTCGTGGTCGATCTGCAACGCGGCGTTCTCGATTCCGACGTGCTTTCACCCGACGTCGCCGGAGAGTTCACGCAGAACGTCGGGACGCTACAGCAGAGCCTGCGCGCGTGCACGGCGTTGCAAGCCCTGCAATTCCGCAGCGCGGGCGAGTACGGCGGCTACCATCAACGTTTCTACCATGCGGCGTGCGATGGAAAGTCGTTCGATTTGCGGTTCGTGCTCGATAACGATCAACAACTCGAAGGTCTTTTCTTCGTCTGAGACAACCCGCCACCCCATGACGCAAACGGTGGCCGTTCTTCCCGGAGACGGCATCGGCCCGGAAGTTACACACGTCGCGCTCGCGGTGTTGCGACACGTTCGCCCCGATCTGGAGTGCGTCGAGGCGCTCGTCGGCGGGGCGGCGTTGCGCGCCGCGGGTTCGGCGCTTCCCGCCGCGACGCGCGCGCTGTGCGATCGCAGCGCGGGTATCTTGTTCGGCGCGGTCGGGCTGCCGGAATTCGAGGGCAAACCTCTGGTGGAGCGCCCGGAGTTTGCGCTCTTCCTCTTACGGCGCGACTATGGACTCTTTGCGAACATTCGGCCGGTCCGCGTGTTTGGCGGACTCGAACCGGCGTCGAGCCTGCATTCCGAGCTGATCGAGGGGCTCGATTTGGTCGTCGTACGCGAACTGACGGGCGGCCTCTACTACGGGAAGCCCAAAGAGATTCGCACCGTGGAAGGCGTCGAGGAAGCGGTCGACACGATGATCTACACCGCGCCCGAAATCGAGCGCGTCGCTCGCGTCGCGTTCGAGCTGGCGCGGAAGCGCCGGAAGCGCGTCACTTCGGTCGATAAGCAAAATATTCTCGAAACGTCGCGATTGTGGCGTCGCGTCGTCGACCGCGTCGCTCGCGACTACCACGACGTGGAGCTCGACCATCTCTTGGTCGACAATGCGGCCATGCAACTGGTGCGCCGCCCAAAGTCGTTCGACGTGATCCTCACCGAAAATCTCTTCGGCGACATCCTTTCCGACGAAGCCGCGATCCTCACCGGATCGATCGGAAATCTGCCAAGTGCAAGCTTGGGAGCAAAGGGTGACGGCGCATTTCCGTTCGGACTCTACGAGCCGATTAGCGGAACTGCGCCCGACATCGCCGG
>JAFAIW010000285.1 GCA_019236495.1 Vulcanimicrobiota bacterium
GTTGATCTCGCCGCCGATGTTCCGATTCAACTCTTGCGGTAGCGGGACCCCGTCGATCGAGTAATCGATAACCCCGTGGTCGCCGTTGATATGCACGACGCCGTTTGCGCCGCGCGCCGCGCCCGGCATTTGCACTTCCATTTCGGAGAACGCGTGGTCGAGGGGAAGGCGCGTCAGCGCGGTTGCGTTCAGGACGACGTCGCTCCCGCTTCCATGCACGACCTGCGAGCGCGCGCTGGCGACAGCGACGTTGCCGATTTCTTTGAGCGCTCCGAGGGCGACCTCAACGCTCGCGCCGCCGCTTCCGAGATCGACGCGGACGCGCCCGTGCCGGCTGCCGGAGACGGCAGTCACGTCGTACGTACCGAGGGGGAGCGGTGCAAATGCAAAAGCGCCGTGCCCGTCCGTATGCGTCGTGGCCGTCCGGTTGTTGCCGGCGACCGTCACCACGGCATCGGCGACGGGAGCGCCCTGAGCGGTCACCGAGCCGGCCAGTGTGGCGGACGCATTTATCGCGAACGCCGGGCCGGCCGCGGCCCAGAATGCGAGGCCCAGCGCGACCGCACCACGCCGGATGCAATTTGAGAACCATCCGCAAATCATGATTTGCCTCTCATTCTCAAATTCCGCCGACGGACCTTCTCGGCCGGGCGGAGAAGGCCCGCGCGATGACGCGTGCGCTCGCGGCCCTCGCCGTCGTGCTCTTGTTCGGAGCCTCCCCGGGACCGGCCCCGACGGCCCCCGGCTCCGCCGACGCGCAGCTCGCGGCCCTGGCCCGCGCGTACTACGACGACCATTTTCGCGCAGCCCCGATCGACGCGACCTTTGCGGGCCTACACGACCACGACGATCGCCTCGGAGATTTTTCAGCAACCGCGTACGCGCGTACGCTGCAAACGGATCGGGAATATCTGGCGCTGCTCTCCGCGCTGGATCGATCGAAGCTCTCGCCCGAACCGGCGATCGACGCTGCGATCTTGCAGGACGCGCTGAACGACGATCTGCTTCTCAACGGGACGCTCGCGCAGTGGCGGCACGATCCGGACCAATACTCACAGGCCGCGACCGGCGCGATCTATGCGGTGGTGGTCCGCGACTACGCTCCGCTCGCCACGCGTATGCGCTACGCGATCGCGCGCGAGCAGCAGATTCCGCGGATGCTCGACCAAGCAAAGCGGAATATCACGAGCGTCGATGCCGTCACCCAGCGCATTGCATACGACGACACGAGCGGCGCGGTATCGTTTTTCACCGATTCGGTTCCACCCGCGTTCCTAGCCGTAAAGGATTCCGCGCTGCAGCAGCAGCTGCGCTCCGCGAATGCTGCGGCCGCGAAAGCCATGAAAGCGTACGCCGCCTGGATTCACGCGATAAAGCCGCGCGGCACCTTCGCGATCGGAGCGGACGCGTATCAAAAGCGCCTGAAATATGAAGACGAGCTCGACATTCCGCTGGCCGGCTATTTGGCGATCGGCCAGCGCGAGCTGGCGCGCCTGCAACGAGCGTTCGTGGCCACCGCCAAGCGCATCGACCCGACGCACACCCCGCTCGAAGTCTATCAGCGCATCTCCAAAGACCATCCCACGCCCGAACAGCTCCTGCCGGCTGCGGCCGGAGACCTCGTTCGTTTGCGCGCGTTCATCATCGCGCACCACATCATCACGCTGCCGCCGGATGCAAAGATCAGCGTGGTGGAGACGCCCCCGTTTCAGCGCGCCACGACCGAAGCGGCGTTCGATCCGCCCGGTCCCCTCGAGCGCGTGGACACGCAGACTCGTTACAACGTCACGCCCGTCGACCCGGCGTGGAGCAAGAAGCAGCAAGAAGAATATTTGGAACTTTTCAGCAACTACGAGCGGCCCATCATTTCCGCGCACGAGTGTTATCCGGGCCACTTCGTAAACTATGCGATCGACAAGCATCTCACGTTGAGCTTGATTCGGATGCTGAATTGGAATTCGTCGTTCGGTGAGGGCTGGGCGCACTACGACGAACAAATGATGGTCGACGAAGGTTGGGGCAACGGCGATCCGCGGGTGCGCCTGGCGCAGTTGGAGGAGGCGCTTTTGCGCGCGGCGCGGTTCGTCGTCGGCGTTAAGATGCACACCGCCGGCATGACCATTCCGCAAGCGGTGGATTTCTTCGTGCGCGAAGGATATCAACCACGTCAGGTGTCGACCGCCGAAGCGCTGCGTGGCGCGGGCGATCCGATGTACGGCTACTACACCATCGGGAAATTGGAAATCCTCAAACTGCGCAGCGACTACAAGAAGAAGATGGGCAGCGCCTATACGCTGGAGGGCTTCCACGATGCGTTGCTCGCGCACGGCGATCCCCCGCTACCACTGTTGCGACCTCTGTTGCTCGGCGACTCCGATGACGGAAAGGTGCTCTGATGAAACGTCTGCTCTTGGTTTCGTTGATGTTGACGCTGGCGGGCGCGGCGGCGCCGAAAGCCGACGATACGCTTTACGCGCAGGCACGGTCCTACTATACACAAGCATGGCAAATGAGCCCGATCGTGGCAACGAACATTGGAGTCCACGACTACGACACCCAGCTCGGGTCCTACTCGGCTGCCGCATATGCGGCGCGCATCGCGTCGGCGGAGAACGCGCTCAAATCGCTCCATTCGCTCACGCGTTCCGCGCTTTCGAAGGAAGCGGCCTATGACGACGAGATCTACGAAAGCAGTCTGAAGGCCACGCTCCTCTCGTTGCAGACGGAGCAGAACTGGCGTCACAACCCCAGCCTTTACACACAGCTCGCTTCAAACGCGCTCTTCACGCTCATCAAGCGCGATTTTGCTCCGCTCGAGGTGCGTATGAAAGATGCGATCGCCCGCGAGCAGGCAATTCCGCAACTCCTCAAAGACGGCGCCGCCAACATCACGACCGTCGATGCGACCACCGCACAGATCGAAGATGCCGACATCAAAGGCTCGGTCGTGTTCTTTTCTACGGTCGTCCCGCAGGCATTTTCCTCGGCGGAAAATTCAGATCTACAAGGGCAATTGAAAACCAGCAACGACGCGGTCATCGCGGCAATCAAAGATTTTCAAACCGCCATGGAAAACGGGCCGTTCGCGCACCCGTCGGGTACGTTTGCGATCGGCGCGAAGGATTTCGCGGCGCGGCTCGCGCTTCAGGAGCTGACGCCGATCAGCTTGGCGGATTACGAGCGGGCGGGTGTTGCGGCCCTCGCTCAAACGAAAGCGCAATTCATCGCTAC
>JAFAIW010000065.1 GCA_019236495.1 Vulcanimicrobiota bacterium
GCGCCACCTCGGGACTCAAGATCGCTTCTCCGCAGCCGACGCACACCACCGCGGGAATCGGCGTGCCCCACGTGCGTTGCCGGGAGATGCACCACTCCGGATGGTTCTCCAGCATCTGCGTGATGCGCAGTTCCCCCCACGAAGGTACCCAGCCGACGGATTTGATCGCGTCGATGGTGCGCGTGCGCAAACGGTTTTGATCCATGGCGATGAACCACTGCGCCGTCGCTCGGAAAATCACCGGATTGTGACAACGCCAGCAGTGTGGATACGAGTGCGTGTACTCTTCGGCACGCAAGAGAGCACCGCTCGCCCGAAGGTCGGCAACGATCCGTTCGTTGGCGGCGAAGACTTGCAACCCGGCGTACGCCCCGCCTTCGCTTGTAAAAACGCCGCGCGCGTCGACCGGCATGACGATCGGCAAATTGTACTTCAGCGCCGTATCGAAATCGTCTGCGCCGTGGCCGGGTGCGGTGTGCACGGCGCCCGTCCCCGTCTCCAGGTCGACGTAATCGGCCAGCACGATTTCAGAGTCGCGATCAACGAACGGGTGACGCACCTCCGCACCTTCGAGCGCCGCACCGTCGGAGCGCGCCAGCAAGCGCGCCGCGGCGAAACGCTCGCCGAACACCTCCGGCGCACGCGCTTCCGCAACGATGACGGCTTCGGTGCCGTCGAACGCGTAGATGCCGTACGCCGCATCCGCGCGCAGCGCAATAGCGACGTTGGCGGGCAGCGTCTAGGGCTTGGTGGTCCAGACGACCACCGACACACGGTCCGGAAGTTCCGATGGCGCCACCCCGAAACGCTTCGCAAGATCGGCGCGCTGTTCATCATTTGCGGTGAACCGCACGTAGATCGACGGCGAAACTTTCGACTCGTATTCAATCTCGGCTTCGGCGAGGGCCGTTTCGTCGTGAATGCACCACAGCGTCGAACGCAGGCCTTTATAGATTTGATTTGCTTGCGCGAGGTCGGCTAGCGCCTCGACGATGGTCGCTTCGTATTCGGGGTCGATCGTACGGTAGGGGGTCTCCCACTCACCGAAGTTGCCCATCCGCATGCGCGTGGTGCGTTGCACGTCGAGCCAATACAAGGCGCGCTCGCGACACGCCGCGCGAAGCTCGAGTGGATCGACGCCGTGGAAATCTTTGAGGCCGAGGTGTTTGAGCGTGTCGAGCTCGATGGGCAAGCCGTGCATGTCCCACCCGGGGACGAACTTCGCAAACCGGCCTTCCAGAAGCGGCACCTTCACGAAGATGTCTTTGAGCACCATCCCTAGGAAGTGGCCCATGTGCAGCTCGCCGTTGGCATACGGCGGACCGTCGTGCAGGACCCACGGCGCATTCCCTTCGTTGCGCTTCAAGCGACGCGCATACGTGCGGTTGCGCTGCCACCACTCGACGCGTTCGGGCTCGCGTTTGGGCAGATCGCCCTTCATCGGAAAGGTGGTCGCCGGAAGATTCAAGGTGTCGCGATAATCGCGTTGGACCGTCGTGTCGCTCACAGCAGTCCAGCCGAGTTCGCCGCGGGCGGCCTCTTACTCTTCGATCAGCTCGTCGAGCAGGTCGAAGTTCCGGCGCGCAAGGCCCGCCATCGTCGCCGCGTTCTCGCTGAGTTTCCGCGCCAGTTCGTCGTGTTCAGACATTAGTCGGTCGACGAGCGCGTCTGCCGTGCTTCCGCCGGCTTTGCCCTTCTCATGCGCGTCCCAAAGTGGTGGAAGCGGGTAGGCGAGGTCCTCGCAGAGCGCGCTCACCTTCGGGTCGTATGCCAAAGCCAAAAACGGCACGCCAAATTTCACCGCAAAGATCAGAGCGTGCAGGCGCATTCCGATCACCGCGTGTGCGCGAGCGATGACCCGCGCGGCGTGGTCGAGATCGCTAATCGGCAGGAGGACCGGCGTAGATTTGCATTTGCGAATAATGGTAGTGGATACTTCCGCGTCCTCCGCGCCGCCCAGCGGCAAAAACGCAACGCGCGCTGCAAATTTCTCGGCTAGGCGATCGACGGCGCGCACCGTTGCGGCGACTGCCTCGTTTTGCGCGGAAGTCTTTCGCACCGAAACGATCACCAGCGGATCGCTTCCCGGACCGAGGCCTTCCATCGTGAGATCGGCACGCTCTTCCGCAGGTTCGTAGAGAAACGCCGGATCCGCCGCTCGTTCGATGCGCGTCTCCTTGAGCAGCGAACCGAGAAGCGCCTCGGAGCGCCGGTCGCGCACCGTCGCGGAGCGCACGCCCTTGCACCAATTCCGCACCAGGCGCTTTCCCCAAAAGTCGAGCGGCCCGATGGACTGCGCAAAGATCATGGTCTTTTTTCCCGCCCGCACCGCGGCACGAATCAGCCCCGCATAGTAGATCAGGCTGCGCAAGCTGGTGGAATTCTGCAAGAGTCCGCCGCCGCCGGAGAGCACCACGTCGGCGCGCGCAATCGCATTTCGCACTTGCACCGGATTGAAACGCGGCGTGGCGGTGACGTTTAGTTCGCGAGCCGTTCGCTCGGGCTGTGCGGAAAGCACGTTGAAGGCCGCCGCAGGGTGCCGTTTTCGCACTTCCGAGACGATCACGCGCGCGAGCGCGTCGTCGCCGACATTGCCGAAGCCGTAGTATCCCGAGAGCAACAGTTCCATCCCCACGTCAACGCGCGCGCGCTAGGATAAACCGGCGATACACCAAGATGAAGACGACGCCCACCACGACGCCGATCGCCAAGCCGAGAACGACGCGGACGAGCGAGATCACAACCGGCGTATGCAGGTGCGAAAACGTGTCGATCACGTCGCCGATGCAGATACCCGCGCCGAGCGCTAAAAGCCAACCTACCGCGCGGCGGTGAACCGGCAGTAAGGCCGGAATGAGCATCAACGCCGGAAACCCGATCAGAAATTCCTTGAAGCGGGGGCGCACGCTCAAGAGCGACGTGAGGCCGGATCGCAGCGAGAGCTCGAACGCCGACGGCGCGATATCGCTTTGGTTTCCGCTGCGCAGCAGCACCAGCGTTCCGGCCGCCACAATCGCCACGCCCAGCAGCAACTGACCGAGGCGCACCGGAACGTTGAATGCTTGCGCCGGGTCGTCGATTTTGGCGCCAAAACGCGCCGTGAAAAAGTAGAGTGCGAGCGCGATGAGCGGCGGCACGCCGAGCACGGCTTTCACTCCGCGGAACCGTTCGATTTCTTCCATGGCGAGCGGTGAGCTCATGATGCCGATCACCGCCAGCGCGCCGAGGAGCGCCACGACGGCGGCGATCAGCGTCCAGCGCACGCTGCGCGCCAGCTGGGCGCGCGACGACGCGGATGGCTCTTCAAAAAACCCGCCCGCAACCGCGGTGAACGCCGCGGCGGAAAAGAGCAGGGCGGCGGCCAGCGCGATGACCGAGCGCGCGAGCATGTCGTGATGCGTCATGAGGCCGCCGGCGTACAGCAGCAGCGTTGCCACGTACGCCGCAATCGCGTAAGCCGGGCGGTACCAGCCGTACGTTCCGAGCAAGAGCACGAAAAGCGACGGTGCGGCGAGCGTCGCTAGGAAAACGAGAACGCGATTGTTACCGTGATACGTTCCCGGAATCGAGGTCGCCCGCCCGAATGCAACGAAGCCGCGCGCTTGCAGCCCTTCCTTTATGAGCCGCACCATCTCGACGTTCGAACCTTCGATCGTCATCCCGTTGTATTCGTGGCCGAACGGCCGCAGGTAGACGACGCGGATATTCCGCTCGCGCGCCCCGAGCAAATAGCGTGCCACGATCTCCGGCAGCGTCAATTTGTCTTGCTCGAGTTTAGCGATAGCTTGGACGCGAACGGTCTGCCACGGCAAAAAGCGCGCCAACTCGTCGTTTCCCTTCTGAATCTGCGAAGGGTCGTATGTTTCGATCGAACCGAACATCAAGCGATGCGCGTGCATGAACGCTGCGGTGTCTTCGACGTGATCCGGAAACCCCAGAACTTGGTTGCGCAAGCCGAAGAACACCACCGTGGAAACGCGACCGTACGCCAGCGGGGCCGCCAGTACGCGCGCGATTTTAGGACCTTGTAACCGTTCGTCGTTTTGGAAACGCGGCACGATGAGCAATCCAAGCTTGCGCGCCAATGCGAGCTGGTCGTCCGGAATGCCGAGCGAAACGGTGTTGAAATAGTCCAACTGCGTCCGCACGGCGATAACCCAGGGCGCTGAAGCGTGGAGCACGTGAACGCTGCGCGAGCTGAAATGCAGCGGCAGCTGCGCGCGATATCGATCGTAGGTGTCGCGATCGTAGATGACGAGATAAAGCTCGTCGGCCGAAACGCGCTTGGCCCGCACCAACGCCGCCAGCGTGGGCTCGGTGACGGGCGCCAGGCGCGCACTATCGAGCAATGCCACGCCCGACGTCACGTACGCGTTCGATCCATTGTTGATATTGGCGCCCAATTCTTCCGCAAGCGCGAGCGACGTCAACCCCGCGTGACGCAACGCTACGAGAAATGCATCGGGACGGTAATTGTACGAGCGCGCAAGCGTAAGGAAATCCGCGTAGTCCATCGCGATTTCGATACGCTGTTGGTGAATCGTGGGACGTTCGGCACGCACGCGCATCGCCGTGACGGCGAGTGCGGCCAGGAGAGCGACGATGAGAATCGGGACTGCGAAACGCGTGCGGGTTTCGAAAAACGACACGGCGGTCCGCATTCTCTTCGAAAGCCAGAAGGGCCCGCCGTTGGCAAGCCCTTCTGTCGTCGCGTATGCCGTTTGCACAGCATACCGGGTGTGGGCGACGTCGTTTTGGATACCCACCGGCACGGCCCACAGCGCGCCTCAGGGACCTGACACCTACGCTTAAGGCCGCTCCCCTTCCTTCACACCTTTCGTGCTCGAAAGCACCTTTACAAAGGTTTCAACGAAACGCGGATCCCACTGCGAGCCTGCTCCGTCGGTGAGGATGCTGCAGGCCTTTTCCACAGACATCCCCTTGCGATAGGGGCGCGTGCTGACCATCGCATGATACGCGTCGCCGATCGAGACGATGCGAGCTGCGCGCGGGATGTCGTCGCCCGCTAATTTGAACGGATAGCCGCTCCCGTTGTAATACTCTTGATGCGCTTCGACGATCGCAGAGACGCGGCGCATCGACGGAATCGGAGCCAATATTCTCGCGCCGTCCTCCGGATGTTTGCGCATGATCGCAAATTCTTCGTCGGTCAACGGGCCATTTTTCCCGAGGATCTGCTCCGGTGTTCCGATTTTTCCCACGTCGTGCAGCAGCGCGCCCAGGCGCACTTCCTCCAACTCCGCGTCGCTCATCAACAGCGCCTTTGCCAGGCGTACCGAGTAATTGGACACAGCATGTGAATGCCCACTCGTGTACTTGTCGCGGACGTCGACGGCTTGCGCGAGTGCCAAAGCCATGTCGATATTGCGCGTTCCCGCCTGGGCGAGACGCTCTGCCGCCTTTTCGACGGCCTGCGGGCCCGCTACGAATTGTTTGGCCGTGAGCACCGCCATCACGGCCTCCATCGCCAGGCGCTCCCAATCGGCGTTGACGTTCTTATTGACGACGTGAATGCGATTGCGGCCGCCGTATTTGGCGATATAGACCGCCTTCTCGGCCAAATCGAGCAAGATGTCCGCCTGACTGCTATGCGTCGGCGACGCGACGACGCCGATGCTCACAGTCGCGGGCGGCAAGTCGGAGGGCGATTCTTCTGCAATGCGATCGGTCAGACGTTTTGCGGTACGTCCCGCGTCGTCGACTGAAATGCCGGGCATCGCCACGAGAAACTCTTCGCTGCCGTATCGGCCGGCAAACCAGTCGTCTTTGAGCGTGCGGCGAACTTGGGAAGCAACGTACTTGAGCGTTTCATCGCCGACGCCGAAACCAAGTTTGGCGTTTACCTGGCGCAAGCCGTCGAGGTCCACCAGCATCAGCGACAGAGGACGCTTCGCGGATTTGCACTGCGAGAACGTGTCGTTGTAGCGTTCGATCAAGAAGCGATGGTTGAACAATCCCGTAAGGTGATCCGATATGGCTTCGTCCCGCATGCGCGTGACGCGTTCGGCTTTTGCCATCGCGGCCGCCGACAGACGCGCGACCGTTTCCAGGAACCGGCCCTCTTCCGCCGACAGGCGAGAAGACGCGCGCAAGTCGATCGCGCCGACGATTTCGGCATCCACCGAAAGCGGCACGACGTAACGGGTGGACGTATCGTCGGTTCGAACGAGCACCTTTCCTGTGGCGAGCGCCTCGCGCAACGCCAAATCTTCGGCTTTCGAGTCGCGCGTCGCGATTTCGACGGATTCCTTACCGTAGATCATCCCGAGTTCGTCGGACACCGCTTGAACGACGTCGTGAACGTCGCTCGAAGATTCGAACGCGTGCGCGAGATTTGCGAGCACGTTGAGCTGTGCGGACTTCGTTTCGAGTGCCGGATCGTCGGCGCGCATGTGGCCGCCGCGGTGGCTGACGGTCATGAGCGAACCGATCCGCGCGGAGATCCGCGCGGCCGCCTCGACGATCGTTTTCTCCCATTGGCGCGGGCGAGCAAAAACGTCGAGAACCAGCAACCCCGCGAATTTCCGCTCGACCCCAAAAGGCGTCATGATCGTCGCGGTAACGCCCCTGAAACGCAGCGAACGGCGTTGCCGGTCGGTGATCGGAAAGCGCGCCAAATCGTCGACGAGCACCGTTTGTCCCGATCGCACGGCTTGGCTCGTCAACGCCGGCAGTTGCGCGAGCGGCTGCGAGAGACCGAGCAAAGACGGATCGGCGCCGTCGGACTCGTGCGTCACGATCAATCGCTTGCGATCCGGCGAAAGGAGGTAGATGAAGGCGCGGTCGGCCGCGAGCAATTCGGGCAGCCGCGTCACCGCAAAGTGCATGGCCGCACCCGCATCTTGCGAGGCGCCTATGGCACTCAAGTCGTTCAGGAAATCGGCGACTTTGGACGAGAACGTCCGCGCCGACGCGACGGTCACGTTCTGGTCATCGGTCCGCTGGGCAGCCGAGCTTAGCGAGTGGCGCGAGCTCGCGCCGCTAACATTCTGTAAAGCCGCTACCCTACGCGCATCACTTCCACTTCGGCGCGCGCTTTTCGAGAAATGCACGCATGCCTTCTTGCGCGTCTTCGGCAAGAGCGTTCATGCTCATCACTTCTTTGGCGTACGCGTACGCCTTTTCTTGGCTCAGATCGATTTGCGCGTAAAAGGCGCTCTTCCCGAGCCCGACGACGAAGCGGCTCGCCGCAACGATCCGCCGCGCCAGCGCAAGCGTCGCTTCCGCGAGGGCATCGTCCGGTACGACGACGTTCACGAGCCCCCAATCCGCGGCCGTCTGCGCATCGATGAAGTCACCCGTCAGCAACATCTGCATCGCGCGCTTGCGGCCGATGGCACGGGTCAGCGCCACCATGGGCGTGCTGCAGAAGAGTCCGATCTTGACGCCCGGGGTAGCAAACCGTGCGCTCATCCCGGCCACCGCGAGATCGCAGGCGGCGACGAGCTGACATCCGGCCGCGGTTGCCACCGAGGCAACCTCCGCGATAACGGGCTGCGGGATGGTCTGCACGGTTTCCATCAGCTCCACGCACGCATCGAAGACGGCCCGATACCGCTCCACGTCGCCCGCGACCAGCTCGCTCAAATCGTGTCCTGCGGAGAACGCCGGTCCCTCCCCGCTCAGAATGACCGCGCGCGAGTCTTTATCGCCGCCGATCGCACGCAAAGCCGCGGTCAGCTCACGCATCACGTCGAGCGACAGCGCGTTCCGTTTTTCGGGACGCGCGAGGCCAAGGTGCGTCAGGCCGTCTTGCGACGCGATCGTGAGGTAACGGTACGATTGCGTTTCGAGCATTGCAAATTTGGGCGATGACGGACTCGAACCGCCGACATCCTCGGTGTAAACGAGGCGCTCTACCAGCTGAGCTAATCGCCCGCGGAGCGGCGTTTCGCTCCGGGAGCGGCGGCGGCCTTGGTCAGCATTCGTCCGAGTGCGTGCGCCCGCAATGGTGACACGCCTCGATTGCTTCCGTCGTCTTTTCGTCGACGTCGTTGCGCGTTTCGATCAATGCCCGAACGTTCTCCGATGAGGCGGAACGCTCGACCGCCGCTTGCGCGCGGCCGTGCTGCTCCGCGGAGTCGCGCAATTCGTACACCGCCTCCAGCTTGTCTTTCATCTGCCCTCTCCTCGCTCGGCAGGATACCCGTCCGTCGCACGCTGCAAACGGCTGCCGGCTTTTTAGTGCGGAACGGTGTCGATGACGGGCGTCTTCGGCGTTTCCCATGGCGGGACGGCGGCGGGACTGACGGTGCCGGCCGGACCGAGGCTGTGAATGAAGCGATAGATCGCGCGCTGATCGTCGGTGGAAAGCGCGCGGAGATCGGTCCAATGCATCGGTGGATGACCGCCGCGCGTGCGCACCGAGAAGAGCCATTGGTCTTCGCTGATTTCTTGAAAGAGCAGCCTGACGTTGGCGGGATAGCTGACGCCCCAGCGCCCTTTGAAGCCGATCGAGCTGCCGGTCATCCAATGCGAGACGGCGATCCGTCCGTCGGCTTCTTGCCAGCCGGGCGTGTGACAGTCGTTACAACCACCGTACGTTACGAGGAGCTTTCCGCGCTCGAGCATCGAGGTCGAGTCGCCCGCCGAAGAGACGGCGGCCGCCGCGAGGGAGGCGGTCAGCACCAACGCGGCGGCGAGCACTGGGGGTTTCATCGGGACTGCTTCGCCGCGCGACGGCGGGGTGCTTCAGGGTCTCGCTGCGCGCTCCAGATCGATGAGCACGCGCTTGCGCTCGAGCCCCCAGCGATAACCGCCGAGACCGCCGTTCTCCCGGATGACGCGATGGCATGGAATGACGAGGGCCACGCGATTTGCAGCACAGGCGCGCGCGACGGCCCGAGCCGCCTCCGGATTCCCGAGGTCGCGCGCCACTTCTCCATAGGAGCGCACTTCGCCGTACGGGATGGCCTGCAAGTAACGCCAGACGCGCAGTTGGAAGGCGGTAGCGCGAATGTCGAGGGGAAGGTCGAGCTGCGGTTCGCGTCCTTGCAGGTGGCGCAGCAACGCGTCGATCCATGCGTCGAATTGGGGATGATGAGGGCGTGCCATCGGCTCGATCGCAGCGCGCGGATATTCGCGTTCGAGTTCCTCGCGCAAGGCAGGCTCCGTTTCACCGAATTGCACGAAGCACAACCCCCGGTCGGTTGCGGCGATCATCAGCGTTCCGAGCGGCGA
>JAFAIW010000081.1 GCA_019236495.1 Vulcanimicrobiota bacterium
CCGCGCGGCGCGCGCCGCGACGCACGCCGCCGAGCGGGCGGACCGCCAGCGCCGCAACGAGCAGCGTGGCCAGCACGAGCGCGGCGTCGGTCGAGACTTCGGCGGCGTTAGCCGGGAGATGGACGCCGCGGAAAAAGCGTTCGGTAAGCATTCTCCACCGATCGCCGAGCCATTCGAGAAATTCTTCGAGCGGCGAGGCTGCCGGCTCTCGCTCCTTCGATGCGGCATAAAACGCACGGTCGGCCAAGATGCGGTGCGCGAGCGCTTCCGGATCGGCCGGTGCGGCCGCGCGCGCCTTTGCTTCGGATTCGCGCACCGCTTGCGAAAAATCGCGCGCGGCAGTGCGGCGCGAGCGCGCGGGAAGGCGGGCAACGGCGCGCTCGCCGGCCGCCAGCCAGATTGCGCGAAGGTCGGGATGTGGTGACGCCGCGTGCGCGGGCGCAGATAACGAAAGCGCCACCGCGGCCGGAAGCGCCCAGGCCGCGGTTTTCAAGGAGCGACGAGCGGCGATGAAGACGGCTGCAAGTCGACTCCTTCGCGGCGCGCCCGCGCATCGTAGTACAGAACCGCGAGCAGCGTCGCTAAGAAACCGTACGTCAGAAGACTCAATCCGGCTTCGATGACGGCATTCACGATTTCGGATTTCACCAGCGACGCTGCCGTGAATTCGATCACCGCGGCGACGAGCAGCGAGGCAATTTCCGCGGCGCCGAAGGCGAGCGCGACCAACGAAACGCGGCGAAAGTTCCCACCTCCGAACACCTGCGCGAACGCTCCACTCATCGCGCTGCTGATGCCCTTGCGTTCGACGGCCGCCGCGAAATAGCTGAACGTCATCGCGATGACGAGCATCAAGAGTCCCCAAAACCACGCGATCATGGCAACGACGATCAAAACGCCGGCTACGACTCTGCCGACCGGTCCGAGCGCGCCCGCCGTCGCGCCCACGAGCGCCATGACGATCATCGCCGGAACGAGCGCCAGCACCCACCCGATGATGACCGCGACCTGCAAGAACGACAGTGCCACGATGGTCGGGAACGCTCTCAGCGTGGTCTTCCAGATGGAACGAAACTCCGGCTTTGCGTCTTCGTAAATTCGACCCACCGCCACGGCGACCGCAGCGTACACCAAGGCGGCGCCGATCAGAATAAAGACGAAAAGCAATGTGAAGAGCGACGAATGTTGCAGCATCGACTGGAGCATGACCGGGTCCGGGGGCTGCCCGGGGGGCGCTTTCGAGGCCGCTTGAATTTGGCGCAAGACGTCGCTCATGTCGTTGCCGATGACGGCGTCGAACACCGTTACCGGCACGACGAAGCACAAGACGACGAGCGACACGATCGAAAAGTGTCGAACAAAAAGCGTTACCGCACGGTCGAAAAGCTCGCCGATCGTCAGCGGCCGCAGTACCGTTTGCACGCCTGCGCGCTTCTCGAAGGCGGCTGTCGTTACCCTTCGGGTGCCAGCCGCGCGCGCGCCTTCCCGTGCGCCGCCGTTTGGACGTCTCGCACGATCGCTTCGAGTGCATCGATATAGGCCAGGAAGCGCTCCCGTCCGTGCCGCGTGATGCGGACAATCGTTTGTGGACGACCGGCTCCGGTTTTGCGCGTCATCGACACGACGTCGAGGGCCGCTAAGGCGTGAAGGTGGCGATTGAGATTGCCGTCCGTCAGCTCGCAGGTCTCTTGAATCGTGCGAAACGAGAGTCCCTCCGGATGCGCCACGAGCGCGCTGCAAATCGCCAACCGGCCGCGTTCGTGAAAGACCCGTTCGAGCTGATCGAACGCCGCGCGGTCACTCATTGCCAGCTTCCGCCGCGCTCGCGCACGATCAGCGCCGCAATGCAACTTTGGCCGAGTCCGAATGCAACCGTCATCGGCCACCACGCGAGCGCCACCTCCGGCGGCGCGAAAGCGAGCGCCATGCCCGCCAACACGAAACCGGCGGCGACATAAACGACGCCACCCGGAACCATCATTCGCGAAGCAAAGAGCCCGACGCCGTACGCGCCGCACCACACCGCTGGAACGAACCGCAATGCGTCGCCGTGGAGCAGCGCAAAGGAGAGAATACCGCCGAAGACGATCGCCGGAAGGATCGAGAGTCCCACCGTGCGCGTTTGCCAACGTTCGCGCGCCGAAACGTCGCCCGCAAACCAGTGCGCGATCGCGCCGTAGTTCACCACGATCGACGCCGCGCTGCAAATGAACCATAACGCGAAGAACAGCCGCCCTTCGTGCGGCGTCGCGGGCAGCGGATCGATCAACGCCTGCACGATGCCCGTCACGAAGGCAAAGACGGCACTCGCAGCCGCGGCGATCGCGGAATAGCCCTTGAAACGCTGCGCGCTGGCGATGCGCTGGCGAACTTCCGCAATCGCTTCGATCGCCCGCTCCAGATCGGTCATCTTTCACTTTGTAGCACAAAGTGAGGGAAGCGATCAAGCAAAGTTCGGGCCTAGAGGGTGCGCCGGCCCTCCAGCGCCTTGCCCAGCGTGACCTCGTCGGCGTAGTCGAGATCGCCGCCGATCGGCAGCCCGTATGCCAAGCGAGAGACCGTCGCGCCCAACGGCGCGATCAGACGCGATAAGTACAGCGCGGTCGCTTCGCCTTCTGCATTGGGATTCGTCGCGATGATGATTTCGTGCGGCCGGTCCGATCCGATCCGTTCGATGAGTTCCTTGACGCGTAGTTGCGCCGGGCCGATCCCGTCCATCGGCGAGATCAGACCCCCGAGCACGTGATAGCGGCCTTTGTACGCGCCGGTCCGCTCGAGCGCGAAGATGTCTTTCGCTTCCGCGACGACGCAGATCGTCGTGGCATCGCGCCGCTCGTCCGTGCAAAAGGTACACGGGTCGTCTTCCGTCACGGAAAAGCACACCGAGCAAAGCCGAACCCGATCCTTCATGGCAAGGATGGCTTCAGCCAAAGCTTGCGCTTCGTTGCGAGGCCGGTTGAGCAAATAGAAAGCTAAACGCGCCGCGGTTTTCGGTCCGACGGTCGGCAGCTTGCTCAGTTCGTTGATGAGCGCGGCGACCGGTCCCGCGATGCCGTTGTTCGAGATGGCTAGAGTCCCGGAATACGCATGCCGCCCGTTAGCGCGCCCATGCGCTTGGCCGAAGCGTCTTGTGCTTTCTTTACGGCGTCGTTGAACGCCACGAGGACGAGATCTTCCAGCGTTTCGAGGTCATCGGGGTCGACCGCGTCTCGGGAGAGTTTCACGCCCTTGACTTGATAGTCGGCGGTCATTTCGATGCGAACGGTTTCCCCGGCGGCGACGCCGGTCACGATGGTGTTGGACAGCTCTTCTTGCGCCTTTTGCATCTCTTGCTGCATCTTGCGCATCTGTTGCATCAGTTGAGCTTGATTCATCGTTAACGTATCCGTTCGCTGGCGTATTGCAGGAGATCGGCCGGATCTTCCGGCGGGACGTTGCTGGCCGCGCGTGCGCGCGGTGCAGAACTTTCCACCCGAAACTTCACCCGCACGGCTTCGCCGACGACGTCGGCAATCGCGCGTTCGATCAGGGCTTGCTGATCTTTCAGGATATCGGCTTCGATGGCGTTCGGCATGCGAATCGTCAAGATATAGACGTCGAGTGCATCGAGCATGGCGTGCGAGAGCGGAGCCTGCAGCGGCATACGTTCGCCTTCAATCCGCGTACGT
>JAFAIW010000214.1 GCA_019236495.1 Vulcanimicrobiota bacterium
CGAGCTCGGGCCACGGCAAGTCTTTGGGCTCATACGGAAGATGGGCGTCCGTAAACGCCCGGCAAAACAACTCTTTGTGTTCGTCAGAACCAATGCGCATGGGGTGTCCTCGTGAGTGCGGCCGTTGGCCCTGCGGGCGCTATTCTCCCGCCGAGCCGCCTCAGCCGAGGACCTTGATTTCCAGCGCCGCCAGCCGGCGATCCATGGAGCGAAAATCGACGCGCATAAATCCAAACTCTTTGCGCAGGTCGTCGAATCGCTTCGCCAAATCGTCGAACCGGTTTTCCAGCCGGTCGAAGCGTAACGCGACTGCGTCCTTGAAATCGATGAGGACGTCCAGGACGTCGGTGATGCTCGGTTCGGCGCTCACCCGGACTCCTACGCGATCGCGCGGGCGACGGCCTCTCCATCAACCGCGCGGTAGAACCGGTTGTTCGTCTCAGAAACGCGGGGAGCCCACGGATCGAGCTCGCGGGCACTCACCGGAAAGTGCACCGTCGGTCCGGCCGCGTCGCTGTAATTCGCGTCACCAAAGGCTCTCACGTCGGCGCTTTCCGCATGCGCGAGCACCGTTGCGCGAACGTCGGCCGAAACGCGGCGTGCGGCGTTTTGCAGCTCGAGCGGCAGAGAGCCGTCGGCGCCGATTGCATCGTAAAGCGCGATGGCGGGCCGGTCGGCGTGCCACGGAAGCCCCTTCGATCCGGGGAAGCGCACCATTCCATCGATCCCAGCCGCATCGTTGCGAACCGCCTCGCGATCCGCCGCGGATGCAACGGCGATATCGTTGTTGAAAGCTTTGAGATCGCCTTCGATCGCATTCCATTTCGCCGGCGAAAGATCGAGAACGTCGAACGCGGCCGCCGGACCGTAGCCTTGGTCGAATGTGGCGTAGCGGAACTCCATCACGTTGCGCACGACCGCGGTTGACATCGCATCGGGGTCGTCGACATGCTGCGCGATCGCTTCCGCCACGGTTGTTGGGACGCCCGGGCTGATCATCGTTTCGGGACTTGCGGCCAAGAACCGAACGCCGGCGCGCGACAAGGAATCAGCAAACCCAAGCGACGCCATGAGGCATTGATTCGCAACGAGGCCGTCGACCTTGCGAGCGGCATCCTCCGGATGCGCTCGAGCGTGCAGCCGTTCGCCGTCGACGATCGCCCCGGCCATGTCGTCGATGCGCATGATCCCGCGTGCGCTGTCGGCTTCGAGCCCACCGCCGTCGCCCGCACCGTGATCGGAGAGCTCGATCCATGTTTGCGTCGCGCCGTCCCGTTCGGCGTTATCCAGAGTCCGAGCCACGAACCGCGCCAAGTCTTCGCGAGACGACATGTCATGCGGTGCTCCAGTGCGCGCATCGCCCACCGCACCGTCGACGAGATGGTATTCTTGCGTGCGCAGCTCGCCGCGTCGCGACGTTGTGTCTTCGACGGTAAACGCCACGCTGGGATTGCGGGCGCTCACGTCCAAAGCTTGCGTTAGGGTGAGAGCTTGCGACTCGTCGAGATTGTTGTCGCCATCGCGAAAGATGCCGAATTCGAGTGCGCGCCGTGCGGGTGAAGCGGTGAGTTGAAACATGGTCAGATGCCTCCAAGACGTTACCGGAGGTCCTCTGCGACGAGTGCCCGCGACGGCTAGGGAGACTTCGGGCAGTCTTGCAGTTTCGTGTAGCCTTGCGCGGTGCTATGGGCGATCACGTATTGAACGAGAGACGGCTCGCCGCCGGCCCGATCGGGCGGCGGATCTTGGAAGAGCACCGGAAAGTCTTTCTTACGAATGTTCTGATCCGACCACGGATCGGCGGATTCGTTTGGATAGCGAAACGGCCAATCGAGATCGACCTCCTGCGCCGAGCCGTCCGGGAAGTACACCGTCATCGTGATGCTTTCCGAAACGACACCGCTCGATTTGTCGGTCGACGGATCGCGGTTCGGTTTGAACTCTACATATCCGCATGGTTCGTTCGAAGCGACGCCGCCCGTGCCGTTTCCATTTCCGCCGCTCCCCGTTCCAGGTCCCACGCTCTGGCCGCCCGCGCCGGTACCCGTCCCTTGGCGTCCGGAACCCGAGGCGTTTCCATGGCGTAAGATTGGAATGTCCACCACGACGCGATGGTAATGTGACGCCACGAACGGCCGTGGTTTCGCTTCTTTGTGCATGGCGCGTTTTGGGGCGGGATGCGGAACCGGAGTCGTTACGATGTGCGGCGACGCGATTATCTGCGGCGTATTCGTAGGTCGCGGCGTGGGCGACGGCGTGGGACGAGTCTCGATTCGCACAATGACGGCGGGCTGCGGTTTTTCCGGCTGCTCCTCCGGACCGTTCGACGGCTTCGGCCACGCCCAAATCAGACCGTTCAACAACGCCGAAAGAAGCAGCGCGAGCTGCAGCCGCCGCCGATCGTCGGTCGCCAATGAAAGGAGCCATCCGCGCGCGGCGGATGGCTCACGAGTCGCGTTCTTCTCTTGAATAGTTCCGCCGAGTTTTTACAGTGGGTTTTGCCCGTACGTGTGGTAGTACCATTCGCGGAATTGCTCGTCCGTCGGGTAGTACCCGTATTGATGGTAGAACCACGACGTGTATGCCGTTTGGCGCCGAGCAACCTCGCGCTCTTCCGCTTGTTTTTCTTTCTTCTTGTGATTGTAGTTCGTAATGAAAACGGCTGCCGCGGCGGTCAACCCGATGATGATGTTCCGCGTGCTTGCTGCGCCGTTCGCGAAGGCCGGCGAAAGCATCCCGAAACCGAGCGCCGCAACCAGACCTCCCGCGAGGAGTTTTTGCTTCATCGCAGATCCTTTCACCCGCATTTTCGACCCGATAACGAAAAGGCGGTAGGCGCCGTTCCCCGAAGGACGCTCCCTCGTGGACGTAACGACGCTGATTCGATCGATCCCCGATTTTCCGATTCCGGGGATCCTTTTCCGTGACATTACCCCGCTTCTGAAAGATAAGCAAGGGTTTAAGGCGGCAATCGACCTTTTCGTCGACCGCTACAAGGGGCGGGGCGTCGATTACGTGGTCGGCATCGAGGCGCGCGGGTACATGCTGGGAGCGCCATTGGCGTACGCCATCGGCGCCGGATTCGTGCCGGTTCGCAAACCCGGGAAGTTGCCGGGGACAAAGCTCAAAGAAGAGTACGCGCTCGAGTACGGTACGAATTCCCTGGAGATTCACGACGATGCGGTGGGTCACGGACAACGCGTGTTGATCGTCGACGACCTGCTCGCGACAGGCGGCACCGCAAACGCGACGCGCAAGTTGCTCGAGCGGCTCGGGGCAAAGATCGAAGGTTTCGCGTTCTTGATCGAGCTCGGCGATCTCGGGGGACGCAAGGTCTTAGGGAACTCCACCGAGATCACAACGTTTATTACATATTAACCGTAACGCGCTGGAGGTATTTCGTGCGCATCCTCGTTTCCGCATTGGCATGCACGCTCGCACTCGCACCGCTGGCGGCCGCCGCTCAATCACCGGCCCCGGCTGCTTCACCATCACCTGCCCCTGCCGCGCCAGCACCCGCCGCGCCGGCGGCCGACAATCCGAAGGTTCACAAGATCGCTGAGCAAGAGCTGCTCGCTTGGGAGAACGGCAAAGTCGACCGGTCGCATTACGGTGCGGCGGCGAACGCGCAAATCACCGACGCGATGATTCAATCGGTTGCCGCCCAGATGGGCCCGCTGGGCAGCCCAAACGGGTTCACCTTTGCCGGTCAGACCGTCATCCCGCGCGTCGGACCCGTCTATCAATATGAAGCGACGTTTCAAAGCGGCGCCGTCCATCTGATCGAGTCGATCCAGCTCGATGCCGACGGGAAGGTCTCCTATATAACGTTCGCGCCGAAGAGCTAAACGCTCGGGCCCTCGCCAACACTCGCCTTTTCCTGTTTAAGCTCGTGTTGCCGAGGGCTGCTCGCTCGACAGAACTGGTCGGGCGCGGGACCGGTTTTGCGTTTTGTCGGGGGGCTGTGGCATGATACATATAGATGACCATCGACGAGCTGACCGCCAAGGTAAGCACCTACGACCCGTCCCTGGACGGGTCGTGGCTTAAGCACGTCTACGAGGTCGCTAACGCCGCGCATCAGGGCCAGCTTCGGGCCTCCGGCGAGGGATATATCGAGCATCCGCTGGCGGTCGCCGGCATCTTGGCGGAGCTCGAAATGGACCGCGCGACCATTGCCGCGGCCATCCTGCACGACGTCGTCGAAGATACGTCGATCACGATCGAAGAAGTCGCGGAGCAATTCGGTGACGAGATCGCGCAGCTCGTCGAAGGCGTTACCAAGCTAACGCGCATTCCGTATCAGTCTAAGGAAGAAGCGCAAGTCGAGAACTTGCGCAAGATGTTCATGGCGATGGCCAAGGATATCCGCGTCATCATCATCAAGCTCGCGGACCGCCTGCACAACATGCGAACCCTCGCGAGCTTGCCCTCCGCCAAGCAAGTCGGCATCGCGCGCGAAACCCTCGACATCTATACGCCGATCGCGCATCGCCTCGGGATTTGGAAGATCAAATGGGAGATGGAAGATCTCTGCTTGCGCTATATCGACCCCGAGGGCTATCGCGACATCGTGGAACGGGTCGCTAAGACCCGAAAAGAGCGCGAAGCGCAAGTCGACAGCGCCATCGATTCGATGCGCAAACAATTCGAAGAACTGAACATCAAGGCTGAGATTCAGGGTCGCCCCAAACATTTCTATTCGATCTACAACAAGATGAAGAAGGGGCGCGACTTCTCCACCATCTACGATCTGACCGCAATCCGCATCATCGTCGATTCGGTGAAGGACTGTTATGGCGCGCTCGGCGTCGTGCATTCGCTGTGGACGCCGTTGCCGGGGCGGTTCAAAGATTACATTGCGATGCCGAAGCCGAACATGTACCAGTCGCTTCACTCGACGGTCGTCGGCCCGCAAGGCGAACCGCTGGAGATCCAGATTCGTACCTGGGAGATGCACCGCACCGACGAATACGGGATCGCGGCACATTGGCGTTACAAAGAAGGCGGTAAAGCGGACCAGTTCGAGAACAAGCTCTCCTGGCTTCGCGCGCTCCTCGAATGGCAAAAAGACATGCGCGACTCGCGCATGTTCATGGAACATCTCAAGCTCGATCTTTTCGATTCACAGGTGTTCGTCTTCTCGCCGCGCGGCGACGTGTTTTCGATGCCCGCCTCCGGTACGCCGCTGGATTTCGCCTACGGCGTGCATACCGACGTCGGCAATCATTGTGTGGGTGCAAAAGTCAACGGCCGAATCGTTCCGCTCGATTACCAATTGAAAAACGGCGACATCTGCGAAATTCTCGTCAACAAGAGCTCCGGGCGGCCGTCGCTCGACTGGCTCGCGATCGTGAAGACTTCGAGCGCGAAGCACAAAATCAAGCAGTGGTTTCGCAAAGAGCGCAAGGAAGAAAACGTCCTCGCCGGCGAGGAAGCATTGGAAGCGGAGTTGGCCAAGCAACACGTGCGCCTCGATGCCGCGCGCGGCGAGGTGCTCGAAACGGTGGCCCGGCGGTTCAACTATGCGACGCCCCCGGACCTCTACGCGGCCATCGGGTTCGGCGACGCATCCGCCCAAAACGTCGTCAATCGCATTCGCGAAGAGCTCAAGACGAACGTGGTGGACATCGCCAAGATCGGCCGTCCGCCCAGCGTCTCGCGCAGCACGCGCCGTAAAACAAGCGGCATTCGCATCGCCGGCGTCGACGACGTGCTCGTGCGCCTTTCGAAATGCTGCAGCCCCGTGCCGGGCGATCCGATCATCGGCTACGTAACGATCGGAAAAGGCGTGTCCGTACATCGGGCTGACTGTCCGAACGTGGCGTTCATGAGCGCGACGCCGGAGCGCATGCTCGAAGCAACGTGGGCCGGCAAGAGTGAGACGACGCACGCGGTCGACATCGAAGTCGAAGCGCTCGACCGGCCGGCATTGCTGCAAGACGTCATGGCGGTCTTCGCCGAGTTGAAGACCACCGTTTCGTCGGTGACCGCGCGCGTGAAGCGCGACCGGGTCGCGCTCGTCTTGCTGACCGTGGAAATCCGCGATCTCGAGCATTTGCATTCGATTTTGCGTCGCCTCGAACAACTCAAGGACGTGCGCAAAGTATATCGCGTCACCAAGCGTGAGGTTCGAGCCGGAAGCTGATTGCGGATGCGGTGCTCTGTGCCGTCGCTTTCGTTGCGGGCGCGATCAATTCGGTAGCCGGCGGCGGCACGTTTCTCACCTTTCCCGCGCTGATCTTCGCGGGCGTTCCGCCGATCGGGGCAAACGCGACCAACAATTTCGCGATGTGGTTCGGAACCCTCGGAAGCGCGCGTGGCTACCGGGAAGAGGTTCGCGAATTCCGCCATCTGCTGGTGCGCGCGTCGGCGGTCAGCGTCGTGGGATCGCTGTGCGGAGCCGTTCTCTTATTGCGAACTCCGCCGCGCATCTTCGAACATCTCATCCCGTATCTGCTGCTTTTCGCCACCGCGCTGTTCGCGCTCAGCCCGTACCTCGCGCGGCCGCATCCCGAGCGGACGCAACATTTCAGCGCTGCGCAGCTCGTCGCGCAATTTTTCTCATCGTTGTACGGCGGATACTTCGGCGCAGGCCAGGGGTTCATGATGCTGGCGATTTTGGCGTTTTCGGGACTTCCGAATCTGAACGCCATGAACGCCGTCAAGAACGTGCTCGCAGTCGTGATAAACGGGGTTGCGCTCGTGCCGTTCGTGCTCGCCGGCGTCATCCGGTGGCCGCAAGCGGTCGTGATGGCGGTTGCGGCGCTGGCCGGCGGATATGCGGGCTCGCGCCTCTTTCGTCGCATCCCGCCGGCCTATTCGCGTGCGTTCGTGATCGCGCTCGGTGCGGGAATGAGTGCGTATTTCTTGACGCGAGCATAACGGCGCGCGGTAGGGCCGGAGTTCTCTGGTCTGGTACACCTCCGCAGAACGCTTGGAGGATCAGCTTTTGCAACGTCCGTTCTTTTTTGCGCTCGCTGCCGCGCTTTGCGCGTCGGGGGCGCCGGCTTCGGCTGGATCGTCATCCGCCACCATGACCGTCACCGCTACCGTCGTCGCGAGCTGCACGCTCACCTCGGGAAATCTCAATTTCGGCAACTACAATCCGATCGGCGCGAACGCTGGCGCCGCATTGCTCGGAACCGCCGAAGTCACCGCCACGTGCTCGCAAGGCGCGTGCGCGCAGGTCGACATCGACCCGGGTCTCAATCCGAGCGGCTCCGGAAACGCACAGCAACGCCGCATGAAAGGTCCCGGTTCGTCGAGCTATCTCGGTTACGATATCTACAAAGATTCCGGGCGCACGCAGCGCTGGGGGAGCAAGACCAGCGGCAGCACCGTCTCCGTGACGGGCGGCGGAAGTGCGGCGCCGGTCCGATTGACGGCGTACGGTTCGGTTCCGGCCGCACAGCAAGTCCAGGTCGGTGCGTACACCGACTCCGTTGCGGTGACCATCAACTACTAGGGAAGAGCCGGTCCCGGCGGCCGTCGCTGCGGTTTTGGGATAGGGGCGCTGCGCGCGGACTGCTAGAGTAGAAGCAACCCGTTAGGAGGATATGCTCGCTTGAAACGCCTGCTCTTTTTTGCGCTCGCCGCCGCCTTCGCCGCGTCGGGGGCACCCGCTTCCGCCGGCTCCTCGTCGGCAACGATGATCGTGACGGCGACGGTGATTTCCACCTGCACGATCACCTCTGGAAATCTCAACTTCGGAAACTACGACGCGATCGGCGCGAACGCCGGCGCGGCGTTGCTCGGAACTGCGGAGATCACTGCGACGTGTTCGAACGGCGCCACGGCCGAAGTCGATATCGATCAAGGCCTCAATCCGACGGGCTCGGGCAACGCGCAGCAGCGCAGAATGAAGGGCCCCGGTTCGACGAACTTTCTGAACTACGACATCTACAAAGATTCGGCGCGCTCGCAGCGGTGGGGGACGAAGACGAGCGGAACGACGCAGCCTGTGACCGGAGGCGGAAGTTCCGCACCGGTGCGTTTGACTGCGTACGGATCCGTCCCGCCCGCGCAGTCGGCGCAAGTCGGCGCGTATACCGATTCCGTCGCCGTTACCATCAACTATTAGAGGTGAGGAAATGATGTTGAAGTCACGCTTTACCGCGCTTCTCGGCGCGGGCGCGCTGCTTTTTGCGTGCCTGCCCGCGACGGCCGCCGATTACAGTGTCTCGCCGATTCCGGTCGCGCATCCTGTCGGCACGAAAACCGGAACGATTACCATTCGCAACAAAGACACGCAACCCGTTCATTTGTCGGTTCGCGTTTTCGCATGGAAGCAGAGCGCGTCGTCGTCGATGGTTCTCACCCCCGACACGACGCTCGTCGTTTATCCGCGCACGTTGAACGTCGCACCGGGCGAAGAGCGCGTCGTGCGCATTGGGCTTCCCACGACGCCGATCACGACCGAAGTGGCGTACCGCGTTTTGCTCGAACAACTTCCCGACCCGAAAGCGGTGTTGAACGTCAAGGGCTCGGGTGTCGTGGTGCGGACGAACATCGGGGTGCCGGTGTTCGTCGAACCGCTCAAGCCGACGGCCGGCCAGAAGCTCGACGGCGCGAAGCTGGGTGCGAACGCGCTCGACGTCACGGTCGAGAACGATGGGAACGTCCACATCGAGCCGACGAGCGTGACCGCGGTAGGCACCGACGCTTCAGGCAAGCAAACCTTCTCGGTGACGATCCCCGGCTGGTACGTCTTGGCGGGAGCGACGCAGAGTTTTCATTTCGCGGTTCCGGCGGGGGCCTGCGCGTCGACCAAATCCGTCAGCGTAACCGCGGGAACCGGCCATAACGTTTTCAAGGGAAGCACGACGCAAATCACGCGGTCCTGCACGTAACGATGCGGTTGGCGGCGCTGTTGCTGCTGCCACTCGCACTGTTGGGCGCGGCCGCGTCGGGCGCCGTCGAAGACGATGCGCCCGGCGCCCCGGTCGCCGACGCCGGCGGCGATCTGGCGTATGTCGAATTGATCGTGAACGCGCAAGAGCGCGGCGACGCGCTGGCGGCGATCGCGGAGGACGATCTCTACGTTCGGGCATCCGATTTAACGGCGGCCCGGATCGACGTGACCGGCGCCAGGACGCGCCGCTACGGTGGTTTCGATTTCGTGTCGTTGCGTTCGATGGCGCCGAAATTGCAGTACGACTTCAATGTTTCCACCCTGGTCCTGAACATAACGGCTGAGGCTTCGCTCCTCCCGAGCGAGCGCTACGATATGGCCCCCCACTCTGAAATTCCGCTGCACTACTTGCAAGAGCCAAGTGCGTTCTTGAATTACTCGTTTTTCAAGAGCAACACGGGCCCGTTGGGATACGCCGCGCAAGCCGGCTACAACTTTCCGCAAGCCTTACTCTCGAGCACGATGTTTTCCGATGGGCCGGATTTTCGGCGCGGTCAAACGTACCTGGTCTACGACGATCGTTCGCAGCTGACGACCACCACGCTGGGGGATACCTTTCTCAATCTGGGCTCGTTCGGGGGTGCTAACGAGCTGGCCGGACTCACGTATCAGCGGGCCTTTCAGCTGGATCCGTATCTGTTGCGTTTTCCGGCCCCGAGCATCACCGGGACGGTGCTCGTGCCCTCGCGCGCGGAGGTGTATGTGAACGGCGTGCTGACCCGGGTCGTCGATGTCGCGCCCGGAACGTTCAGCTTCACGGATATTCCAACGGTGTCGGGCCTCAATAACACCGTGATCGTCTTGCGCGATGCGTTCGGAAATTCGCGTACCCTCACGTCGTCGGACTACAGCTCGTTGAATCTCTTGCACGAAGGACTGACCGATTTTGCTATTACGGGCGGCGTGCTGCGCGAGAACCCGTTTACGGCGCAAGAGCAATATGCGGGCGGCATTTTCGCGGGACGCTGGGCTCGCGGGTACACCAACAATTTCACCGCGGGCGGACGGGCCGAGTTCGGCCCGGACGTTGCCAGCGGCGGCATCACGGCGGCAATTGCCGGCCAGTTGGGTGCGCTCGGCGTCGCTTACGGCGCCAGCCGGAGCGCCGGCGTCAGCGACTCGGCGCTGGAAGTGGACTTTGAATATCAAAGCCCGACGTTCGGAATGTCCGCGTCGAGCGTCCAGACCGGCGCGCGCTACGCCAATAGCGGATTGCGCGTCGCAGACGATCGGGCGCTACTCGTCCAGAACGCCGACATGAGCTTCTCGCTCGGGGCCGGCGGCGGCATCACCGTGGGGGCGAGCCGCACGCTGGATCGCGACAGTGGGCCGTCGTCGGTTGCGTCGGTGTCGTTGTACGACACGCTCAACGCATCGATGTCGTTGTCGGCGACCGGCTTGCACACCACGAGCCTGAACGGGCCGACGCGAACCTTCTTAGCGCAGTTGATCGTGCGAACGGGTGCTCGCGGCACGACGATCTTGACGTCGACCAATAGTTACGCGGGGGCGCAGTACACGTATTCGCCGCAAGGGACGTTCGGAACGAATTACACTTTTTCGTTCAACACCGACGGCAGCGGATTTCAGGACGTTCGCTTCGTCGGCCAGCCGGGCACCGTCGAACTAAATTCGCAGAAGCCCGCGGGCGGAAGCGCGAGCACCACGGCCTTGGTCTCGGGTTCGGTCGTGGCGGCCGCAGACCACGTTTTCCTCGGACGACCGATTCAGGACGGCTACGTCGTCCTCGCGGGGGCCGGGTCCAACGCGCGCGTGCAACTGAACGGTCAGGATGCCGGCTCTTCGACGGCCGGCGGATACTTGATGATTCCGGTCGTTCAAAGCAACGCCGACAATCGGGTGGTGATCGACGAAAGCGGCGAAGCGATCAACCAGCAAATCGATCGTCCGCAGCGTCATTTCACCACGCGCAGCTTCGGCGGCGGAACGTTACAATTCGTCAGCCACACAACCGAACACGTCTATCTCGGGATTCTTCGCCGTGACGATGCGCGCGAGGACGGCAATGCCGTTGCGTTTGCGCCGCTGACGCTGACGGCCCGGGGAAGCGAACAGAACGCGCAGCTCGACGGCGACGGCGGCTTCTCATTCGACAATCTCGCCCCCGGCGAATATTCGGGTCTCGCCAATCTCAAAGGAACGCCATGCACTTTCACGATCACCCTACCGCAGAGCGATATATTTCAGGTGGAGTTAGGTACGGTCTTCTGTCACTTGCAGCAACCGCCGGCTGCATGATCGCGTTGCTCGCTCTGCATGGCGAGGCGCGGGCCGATGCGCCCGAGTGCGACGTGTCGGTTACTACCTTGAATTTTCCCGCCTACGACCCGTCCGCGCCATTCGACGATACCGGCGTCAGCACGATTTCGATCGACTGCAACAAGGAGCGCAAGCTCGAGATCGGACTGTATACGAGCGATCAGTGCACGCAGCGGTACTTGCGCGGACCGCAAAATACCCGAATGAATTACCAGCTCTATCAAGATGCCGGCTATCAGATCGTGTGGGGTACCAAAAAGCCGAAATGCGGCGACGTCGTCGACATCGACGAGAAGATGACCGCGGTCCGCGTCACCGTCTACGGTCGCGTCCCACGGCAGCAAACGGTGGTCGCGGGGACGTATACGGATACGGTGACCGTTGAGGTGGACTTCTGAGGCTGCCCTATGGTAGGATGGCTGGCCACCCGCTGCCCGCCGCCCGACGGTGGGCCTTCGCCGGATTTCCGGGGGAGTCCATAGAGGGAGACCGATGAAAACCGACTACGAAGTCACCTACATTCTGCGCCCGCAGTTCGAAGAAGCCGAAGTCACCGAGCGCATGAACGCCATCGCCGGCGTCGTGACGACGAACGGCGGCGATGTGAAGAATTCCGAGCTGCTGGGCAAAAAACGTCTCGCTTATGAGATCGCGGACTTGCGCGAAGGCATCTACGTCGTGATGGGATTCACGGCCGAGGCGCCCGCCGCGAAGGAACTCGAACGGCAGCTCCGCCTCAACGAGGATGTTTTGCGCTCGCTGGTCATCAAGCTGGACAAGCGTGCGTTGGCCGCCGCCGCGGCGCCGCAGCCGGTTGCGGCTGCGCCCGCACCGGCAATCGCCGCTCCTCGGGCCTGAATCCAGGCCCGATCCTCAGGGTGCCACCCACCTGGCAGCCGAAGGCGGTATGCTGGGCACCTCTCGACCATAGCGGAGTGAAGAGAATCGATGGCAGGCTCATACAATCGCATCATCCTCGTCGGTAATTTGACGCGCGATCCGGAAATTCGTTACACGCAGACGAGCAAGTCCGTGACGAAGTTCACGCTCGCGGTGAACAACCCACGGAATAAAGAAGAGACAACGTTCGTCGACATCGTCGCGTGGGATCGCCTCGGCGAAACGTGCAACACGTATTTGAAGAAGGGGCAGTCGTGCCTCGTCGAGGGGCGGCTCGTCATCCGCAGTTACGACGACAAAGACGGCAACAAGCGCAAAGCCACCGAAGTCGTCATCGACAACATGCAGATGCTGGGCTCGCCGCGCGATCGCAGCGCGAGCGGCGATGATGCCGGCGGTTACAACGGCGGTCTCGCGCCTGCGGCGTCCCGCGCGAGCACCGGCGGCGACGCATTCGGCGAAGACCTGGAAGACGAAAT
>JAFAIW010000078.1 GCA_019236495.1 Vulcanimicrobiota bacterium
AGACGTCCCCTTGAAGGGAATACGTTGCCCACGCACTCTCGGCTACGGAGAGAAACGCGAGGAGAATGAGAGCGTAAAGAAGACGCGTTACCAAACTGACGTACGCGTCGACGGCGAAGCAAAAAGGCGAGCGAAGACGCAACCAAACACAAAGCCGCCGATATGCGCGACGTAGGCAACGCCGCCGGCTTGCGTCTCGATGACGGTGCCCGCGCTCCAGAGCTGCAGCAAGAACCATCCGCCGACCAGAAGGACGGCCGGCACGTACGCCACTCTGACGAAGATTCCGATCACCAGCAACGACCGAATCTGGTCCTGTGGGAAGGTCACCAGAAATGCACCCATGACGGCCGCTATTGCACCGCTCGCCCCCAGATTTGGGATCGTCGAATGTGGATCCATCGCGACCTGGGCAAGATTTGCCACGATCCCCCCGAGCAAATAGAAGATCGCATATCGCCACGGTCCCATTTCGTCTTCAATTTCCGGACCGAATGCCCAAAAGAACACCATATTGCCGATAATGTGCGACCAACTACCGTGCAGAAACATCGCCGTGACGAGCGTGTACAGGTTGTGCCCGGCAGCTACGTCGGCCGGAATCAGCGCCCATTTAGCGACTTCTCCGTTCAGAAGTTCCAATACAAACACGAGCACGTTGACCGCGATAATGGACAGCGTCACTATAGGAAAGCTCGTGGGACGCCGCGACACGTCGGTTAATGGAATCACAGCAGCCGCCTCCCTTCGCCGTTCTCCCAGCTTCGCCGCACGGCACAGGATTGCTGCCGCTTCCTCCTAGGGTGAGAGCGATTCAACCCTTACGATCGAGCCGGAGTACTGAAGTATGTCGCGAACCGCTCGCAAAACGCCGTCAAGATTCCCGTGACGACGACGATCGCCACGACCGCGCGGAGGTTGTTCGGAAACGTTATTGCGAGTCCCGCAAGACCGAGCGCACTAGCAAATGCTTGAAACGTAAGGCTCATCCCCCGATGGCGCGTCGTCGCGTCGAGCTCGCGCCGGCGTTCCCAAATCCCAACCGCGTACATGCCGGCCAAAAAGGCCACCGTCATGGCCATGCATCCAAGCCAGACGTGCAACGGCGCACGAGCGTCGATGCCGAGCACGGCAAAATGCACGGTAATCTGCTGAAAGTAAATGCTTAACGCCAGGGAACCCAGCATCGAGAAATTCAAGGCGACCGTCGCGGGGTTCAGGTACACGTACGTGACGAAGAGCTTATGGTGATACCACCAAACGATCGAAATCAGGATAAACGAAAACAGGAACGCCGTGAGTCCGACCCACAGCGACGATCGCATCTGCGCGAGACCGTTGGGAATGGCCAAGCTCATCCCGACTTCGGCCAGTGAAAAAGCAATAACGATATCCGAGAACGCTTCTAAACGATGGATCGTCCGCTCGTCGCGTTCCAAGAAGCCTCCTCCGGCGTACGCTAGCAGCGCATTCGACCCCTAGCGGAATGATTCTTCCGCGTGAAGGTGAATGGTGGACGCCCCCTTGACGCCGCGCGATCCGAGGTTCCGTGCCAAACGACAAACAGGATGACATCCTGCGCCTTCTCGACGTCATTTCGGTGCAGGTCGGCGCGAACCACGATGCGACGATCGCACTTGGCGTACGCGTGGACGGGCTTGCTCTTGGAATCGATCGTATTGAGCGGCGGCTTGGACGGCTCGAGGTTCGCATTGAAGGCGTTGAAATTCGCCTCGATCGGGTGGAAGCTCGCCTCGATCGCGTTGAGGTCCGTCTCGACCGGGTTGAGGTCCGTCTCGATCGGGTTGACGTGCGTCTCGACGGCATTGAGTCAGAATTGCGCTCGTTTCGGCAGGAGTTCGAACGGCGGGTTTCTCCTCTCGAGAATTAGCGCCTATTGTCCCGGATGATATGTTCGCACCGTATGCGAGGCCAGTTCATCGGGATAAAAATAGACCGGCCGTAGGGCTCCCGTGCTATAGCGTATCGCCTGATCGTCAAAGTGCGGCGAGGCGACGTGGTCGCTTTCGCCGCCGGCCGTCACCGCAATCGCGCGCACGCGTTTTCCAAACTCCACTACCGCCACGAAGCTGTTGCCATACGTTCCGTAGCGACGTTTTGTATTCGGATCGGGCGCAGCGCGAAACGCGGCCAGCGAACCCCAATCCGCCGACACGAACGGAACGGGTATGCTCGGTTGCGCGTCATCGAATCGCGCGTGGATGGCGTCGCTCAAACGTTGAAAACGGTTGATTTCACCCCACGGCGTGCGCCACGTTCCGAAGTCGGCCGTCAAACGATCGATCGCACCCGCGAGACACTGCAGTTTCTGCGCGGGCGTCGTTGCGAGCAACTTCGCTTGATCGACGTCTCCTGCGACGCGAGCGAGTGCTTCCGCCCAGAAGACCGCTAGCGACGTCGGCACCGACGTTGCCGACCATCGCCGATCCCACGCTTGTAACGTCGCATTCGGAGCGGCGAGCTTCGCTTTGAGCGGATCGCTCGAAGACAATGCCTCGTACGCGATCTTAAGCGATGAAATCAGGGGCGCGAAGAACGGCAGGTTCGGGTCGTAGGCCAGTGCCCGCAAGCCCTCGAGCGTGAAGTCGTGGCGTCCGGTCAAGAGCATTGCGGCGTGCACACCGCGCGCATTCTCGCCCGCGGTATCCATATATCGGGGAAACTCGGAACGTTTGGGGCTATCCGGGCCGGCGTTCGAATACGGCCAATCGTTCGTGTTGAACACCCAGCCGGTGTTCGGATTCAAGATGTGCGGCTCTTCATCCAGTGAGTGGACGCCCTGCCAGTCGGTCGCCGGATTCGCTCCGTCGACGGGCTTCGTGTAATCGAAACGATCGTTGCGCCGCGGAATGAACTCCGGATGCATGTACGCGATATCGCCTTTCGAATCGGCGAAGATCGTATCGTTCGAAGAGTTGGCTTCGAGCTCCGACACGCGCCGAAAGGCCGCATAGTCCAAGGCCTTCGTGCGCAAGAACGACTGCATCAAGGCCTCGACCGGGCGATACATCAGGGCCTCGGCGATCCATTTGCCGCTTTGCTGCGCAACGACCGGTCCATGATGCGTGCGGTACACCGTGAAGCTTTTTGTGCCGAACGTGTCGCCCGCGATCCGATATCGGAGCGTAACGGTCGATACGGTGACGGGGCGCTCTTCGGTGCCATACTGATAAAACACCCGGCCGTCGCGCCGAACGATCGTTTCCGCAAATTGCGTAACGTTGTTCGATCCTGTCGAGGTATGCATCCAGCCGGAATGGGCGTTGAAGCCTTGATAGATGAAGAACTGTCCCCACGTCACCGCTCCATATGCATCCAGGCCTGCATCGCTCGACATCTGCAATTCCGAACGAAAGTAAAACGACGTATGCGGATTGATCAGCAGCAAGGCATGGTGGTCGCGCGTATTTGCCGGGGCTATCGCGATCCCGTTGGAGCCTTGAGGATCGGGGATCGGCGCGTCTCGGTCGACGTGCTTGCGCATCGCGACGCGGCTGCCGCCGTAGAACGCACGAAGATCGTCGAGCGAGACGCCCTCGATATCGCCGCCGATGCTTCCCTCCGAGAAACAGAGAGACATCCACGGTTCGAAATGCGTCAAAACGCGCGGATGAACGTTTGGATGCGTGGCGAGGTAGAAATTCAGGCCGCCGGCCCAAGCGTTCATCAATGCGCGCAACCAGGCCGGACTGTTGCGATACTTCGCTTGCAAATCGGCTGGATCGATGAAGAGACGCTGGCGGAGGTCTTGATAGAGTGCCGCCGGTCCTTGGGCCTCGGCGAGTCGACCGAGGTTCGTCAGATAGTTGATTTCGATCCGGTTGAAATCGTCCTCCGCTTGCGCGTATGCCATGCCGAATACCGCGTCGGCGTCCGTAATGCCGTGCACGTGCGCGATTCCCCAATCGTCGCGCACGATGGTAACGCGCTGAGCTTCGGCCTTCAAGGCGTCCGCGGTGCCGGCGCCTGTGGCCGTCGTCAAGAAAGCGAACGCCAGCAGCATCGGCACGAAACGCTTGATCATGCCGCGGCTGTTCTGCCGCTACGTCTCCGCGGCCTCGCGCCGCCGCGCGGCTCGCACGATGGCGGCCAGATGCGCGGCGGTCACCGCGTCGTGTTTTGCCGACATGGCGCTCGAGGCGTCGCGCGCGATACGCAGGAGCGCGGCTTGCGCAAGAGCCTGCGCGTCGCTGGGCGTCCCGGGCAGCGGATCCTTGGCGAGCGCGGCGAGACGCTTGACGTACCCCGCCTGAAGATTGCGCGATACGAGCGGCACCGAATATTCACGAAGGTCCGTGAAAATGCCGTCGTGCAGCCAATCAAAGAGATCGGCCATCGACATTGTCGGTGAGGTCGAAAGCAGCGCATTGTCGTCGATCCGCTGTAACACGAGCGGTTTGAACAGGTAGTCGATCGCCGCAAACTGCACCGCGTTGAGACGTTCGACAAACGGATAGTCGTGACGCGCGGGCGGATTATATGCCCATTCGGGAAGGTTTCCATATCCCTCCCAGCTCGTATAGCCGTAACCCGCCCATTCGGAATAGCGAAGGCGATTCAGCAATGACGGCGAGACGGGCAAAGCGGTCGAGCTGAAGAGCGCATCGTCGAGCACCTTCATGGCGCGGCGCTCCGTCTGCAGGCCGACGGGGACGATCGGCGCCTGCGCGTTGGGATCGCCGGCGTGCGCCCACGAGAGATATTGGCCGCCCAAATAGTGCGCCGGCGTGAAGGCGCAGCGCTGGTATCCGGCAAGCATTCTGACGAAAACGCGGCGCTCTTCCTCGAACGCGCTCCCGGGCTGCGGCCAATATTTGTTGAGCGCCGCGATCTGCGCGCGATACATTTTCATCTGCACGTTACACCATGCAATCGGATCGTTCGTCAACATATCTTGCTCGACGCGTGGGTCCGCGGCGTGCCCGGTTGCGTAGTCGACGTCCTCGTCGGAGGCGTACCGCGTCCAAGGGTTCGACCACCCTTCAGCCCACCGGCGCAGGGTCGGCACCTCCTCCTCGGGCGTACTCGCGCCGGGAATCGCCGCATAGCCCCACTTGATCGCGTAGTAGTCGTATGGACCGATCGTCGATTGAAAATACTCGCCTTGGCGATATGGTTGAGGCCAGAGATTGAGCGGCGCGTATTCCATTGCGCTGGATGTAATCCCATGCTGTCGCGTGAACGCTTCACTCTGTAATTGTGCGGCGGTAAACGCTTCGTGGCCGATAAAGTTGTGCTGCATGCCGAGGTTGTG
>JAFAIW010000278.1 GCA_019236495.1 Vulcanimicrobiota bacterium
CGAGGCATTCGAACGCGCACTGCGAGCGGACACGACGCTGGCCTCCATCATGTGGGCGAACAACGAGCTCGGGACGTTGCAACCAGTCCGGCAACTTGCCGCCGTCGCCCGGCGTCGCGGCGTAGTTTTTCATACCGACGCCGTGCAACTGCCCGCGTATGCGCGCATCGACGTCGACGATGCGGGCGTCGACTTGTTGTCGATCTCCGCGCACAAATTCTACGGACCCAAAGGCGTCGGTGCCCTTTACGTGCGTTCGGGAACGCCGCTGCTTCCGCTCGTTCTCGGGGGTTCGCAAGAATTCGCGAAGCGAGCCGGCACGGAAAACGTCGCGGGCATCGTGGGCATGGCGGTGGCACTGGAGCTCGCAACCGCCGAGCTTCCCCAATCCGCGCAGCGGATCGGCGGCCTGCGCGATCGGTTCGAAGCGACGATCGTCGAGCGGATATCCGGAATTCGCATCAACGGAAGGGCCGCGTCGCGCCTTCCCAACGTTTCGAACGTTTCGATTGACGGCATTGAGGGAGAGGCACTGGTCGTTCGCCTGGATCTGGAAGGGGTCGCGGTTTCGAGCGGAAGCGCGTGCGCTTCGGGTTCGCTCGAACCAAGCCACGTCATCGCGGCACTTGGGCTCGATCCGCGGTGGCAGCGCGGGGTGGTGCGGTTTTCGTTCGGGCGAACGACGACGGATTCCCAAGTCGACCGGCTGGTGGACGTCCTGGATTCCGCGGTCGCGCGGCTCCGTGCGGTGAACTCATCCGCGGTGGACGTGTAAACCGAAGCGTACGAGGGAATGAACGGTTTACGTCCGGAAGGCGAGTCGCGGAGGAGTACCTTTTGACTACGGGCTTCGACTGGGGCATTGTCCTTGATGCGGGCGTCGGCGTTGGCGCTTTTCTCGCGGGAATCGGCATTCTGGTTGGAATGCTGGCACTCGCACGAACGCTACGGCGATTGAACACGACTCTCGATGAGGTTGATAGCCAGCTCAGTAACATCGGCGTGCCGGTCGCGCAAGCGCTCGGCCACGTGAACGGGATTGCGGATACGGCAGATGCGACCGTCGCACGCTTGGGCGGCGTGGTTTCGTCGCTCGAAAACGTCGCAGGCAGCATTGGCTCGACGGCGCGGTTGGCACAAAACGCCGTCTCGCCCGCGCTGATCAACGTTGGTGCGACGCTTTCGGGAGTTACCGCGGGGTTACGCCGTCTCGTCAACGGCAAAACCGATTCGGGAGAAGACGAACCGGAATTTAGGAGTTAAGCAAAATGGATAACGGAGACAACGCGGATCGCCGCGGAGGCGGCGGATTTGTCGCGGGCTTCGTCGTCGGTGCGATCGTCGGCGCGGCGTTCGCCATGATGCTGGCGCCGCAAACCGGCGAAGAGACGCGCGACATCGTTTGGGGGAAGGCACGTGAAGCGGGCAACCTCGCCGCCGACGCCACCGGCGATTTGCGGGAACGCGTGAATACCGTCGCATCCGACTTGCAGTCGACCGCGACGTCGTTCTACGAACGGGGAAGAGCCGTGGTGGATTCGGCGCGATCGACCGTCGGGGCGGCCGCGGACGAAGCGCGGACGGCGGCCGACCGCACGCGCGAAAATCTGTCAAACAGCGAAGCTACGTAGGAGAACGCCTTGGACATCAAAGTCAACGTTCACGAGGGCAAGGGTGACGCGTACGTCGTCGAGCTCAATGGAGAAATCGACGTGTACACGTCGCCGAAGGTCAAGGACGCAACCAGCGAGCTGATCGACCAAGGGCATTACAATTTGGTCATCAACCTCGAAAAGGTGCGTTACATCGACTCGACCGGGCTCGGCGTGCTGATCGGAAGCCTCAAGCGCGTGCGCGAGCACGGCGGCTCCGTAAATCTCGTTTGTAACAATCCGCAGATCAAGAAGATCTTCGACATCACCGGCCTCGTGAAAATTTTCGGCATCTACGACGACGAGGAATCGGCCATGAAGGCCCTCGTGTGAATCCCGCTTACGTGAGCGAGAGTAGCCTCGGTACCGTCGAACTGCGAATTCCCAGTAAGGCGGAGTGGGTTGCCGTTGCTCGCCTCGCCGTCGCCGCCGTGGCGAATCGTTTGCAGTTTTCGATCGAAGAAATCGAAGACGTAAAACTTGCGGTAGCCGAGGCTTGTACGAATTGCATCCAACACGCGGCCGGCGGTCAACGCATCGACATCACCTGCGAAACGTCCCCCGATGGGCTGACGATCCGGGTGCGCGATTTCGCCCTCGGAGGTGAAGGAACTCCGATCGGACCGCGCCGGCTTTCCGACGCGCATCTCGGGGGCGGCTTGGGTGTGTTTTTGATTCGCTCGCTGATGGACTCGGTGGAATATGAGGTGGACCCGGAACGCGGGACCAACCTCGTGATGACGAAAAAAGTATCGGCATAACGTTGTCTCCGCATCGAAACAACGCGGCGGGGCCGGTAGACGGCCAGACGTCCGAAAGCGTGCGTTGGGATCGTCAAAAGACGCGCAAGACGTTCGCGCGTTTTGCCGAGGCGCGGGTCCGTAAGGAACGGGCCCCGGATAATTCCGACCCGCTGTACGACCGCTTGCGCAACGAGTTGGTCGTCGCGCATTTGAATCTGGTTCGCTACTTGGCGGTGAAATTTGCAAATCGCGGCGAGGCGCTCGACGATCTGATTCAAGTCGGCACCGTTGGATTGCTCAAAGCCATCGACCGCTTCGATTTGGAACGCGGCGTCGAGTTCACCACGTATGCCACGCCCACGATCGTCGGCGAGATCAAGCGATACTTTCGCGACAAAGGCTGGGCGGTCAAGGTGCCGCGACGTCTGCAAGAGCTGAATTTGAGCGTGAACCGCGCCGTGGAAAAATTAGCGGTCAAGCTCGGGCGCAGCCCGACCGTGCGCGAGCTGGCCGAAACGTTGAATGCGACCGAAGAAGAAATTCTCGAAGCGCAGGAGCTCGGCCAAGCCTACAATCTGCTTTCCCTCGATACCGAACTGAGCGGCGAGGGGGACAAGAAGTCTCAAACCTTGGCCGACTACATCGGAACGACCGACGCCGGCCTGGAGTTGCTCGAAGACAAGGCTAATCTCGAGCGGGCCTTCGAGGTGCTGACGGGGCGCGAGCGCGTCATCCTGTATTTGCGCTTCTACGAATCCGTCTCGCAAACGGAGATCGCAAAGCGCTTGAACGTCTCGCAGATGCACGTCTCACGACTGCAACAGAAGGCCCTGGAGAAGCTCAAGGCCGTGCTGGTCGACGACGAGGGTATGTAAGCGCCGAGAGGCAGTTTCCGCAGGCAAGCCTAACTACCACCTGCCCATGCGCAGTCAGGAACTCCGCTCCGCGTTCGTGGACTTCTTCGTCCAGCGGGGCCACAAACACGTCCCCTCGGCGAGCCTCATCCCCGACGCGATGTCGACGACGCTGTTCACCATCGCCGGGATGGAACAGTTCGTTCCGGCGTTCGTCGGAGACGAGCCGCCGCCGGCCCCGAACGTGGTGACGGTTCAACGGTGTTTGCGCGTCGCCGGCGCGAAGAGCGATATCGAAAACGTCGGCCGCACCGGTCGCCACGGAACGTTTCTCGAGATGCTGGGAAATTTCAGCTTCGGCGGATATTACAAAGCCGATGCGATTCGCTATGCGTGGGATTTTCTCACGGAGCGCCTGCGCCTGGATGGGGAGAAACTGTTCGTCACGGTTCACCTTTCGGACGACGAAGCGGCCACGCTGTGGCACGAAGAAATCGGCGTACCGAAACATCGGATCTCGCGGTTCGACGAAGACAATTTCTGGACCATGGGGCCGACCGGGCCGTGCGGACCGTGCACCGAGATTTTTTTCGACACCGGTGCCGGAAATGCGTCGGGTCCGGATGACGACGGTCCCAACAAAGGGACGCGATTCGTCGAAGTCTGGAATTTAGTTTTCCAACAGTACAACCGCACGGCCGATGGAAAACTCGACGAACTTCCCCGCAAGCAAATCGATACCGGTGCGGGGCTGGAACGCGTGCTGGCGGTGGTCAACGGCCAAACCTCGATGTACGATACCGACCTGTTTACCGACCTGATCCAAGCACAGCCGGCCGTGGGAAAAACCGGCTTCTCTCCCGCCGAGCAGCACGTGCGGCGCAACATCATTGCAGACCACGCGCGCGCGGTCACATTTTTGGTGAACGACGGCGTCTATCCGTCGAACACCGATCGCGGTTACGTTCTGCGCTTTTTGATTCGGCGCGCTATCCGCAACGGGCGCCTCTTGGGATATCCGAACGGGTTCCTTACCTCGCTCGTACCGGCAGTCGTCGCATCGTTGCGCAGCGGCTATCCTTTCCTCGAGCAAAACGTCGCGCGAATTCAGCAAGCGCTGCGCTCGGAGGAACAGACGTTCGAACGAACGCTCGATCGCGGCATGCAGTTGTTGGAGCATCTCATCGTGGAGGCGAACGACGACTGCACGCGTCTCATTTCCGGCGTCGACGCGTTCACATTGCACGACACCTATGGATTTCCGATCGAGCTCACGCGTGAGATCGCGGCCGACGGGGGCGTGGCGGTCGATACGGAGGAGTTCGAGCGCGCGATGAACGAGCAGCGCGAGCGCGCGCGTGCGGACGCCGCGGCGAAGCGATCCATCGTGTCGCTCGCCGAGCTGCCTGCGGTCAAGAGCGAGTTCACCGGATACGACGGGCTCGAAGCCGAGGGCGAGATCGTCGCAATTCTGAAGGACGACGCACCGCTGGAGTCGGCGGACGCGGGCGAGCGCGTCCAGTTGGTGCTGGATCGCACGCCTTTCTACGCGGAAAAAGGCGGCCAGATCGGCGATCGCGGCTCGATCGTATTCGGCGACGCGTCATTCGAGGTCGAGGACGCGCAGTTTCTCGGCGAGGCGATCGCGCATGCCGGGACGGTGCGAACCGGAACGTTTACCGTCGGCGACGTCGTGCGCGCGCGGGTTTCGCCCGATTGGCGTCGCGAGATCCGCCGGCACCATACCTCGGCGCATCTGTTGCAGCGAGCCCTGAAAGACGTACTCGGCGACGACGTCACGCAGGCCGGATCGTGGGTGGGCATCGACCGGATGCGTTTCGATTTCCGCTCGCCCTCCGGCGCACTAACCGCGGAACAGCGCCGCGCCGTCTCGGAGCGCGTGAACGAAATGATTCGCGACGATACACCGCTGGTGACCGACGTTCTTTCACAAGAGGAGGCGCACGCGCGCGGCGCGATTGCCATGTTCGGCGAAAAGTACGGGGAGAAAGTTCGAGTCGTTACAGCCGGACCATCGGTGGAGTTTTGCGGCGGAACGCACTCGATCTCGACCGGTGAGCTGGGGATGTTCGTGATTCTGAACGAATTTTCGATTGGCAGCGGCATCCGAAGGATCGAGTCGTGTGTTTCCCTCTCGGCGGAGCGCTACGTCGAACATCAGCAGGCGCTCATTGCGGAGTTGTCGGCGTCGCTTTCGGCCACGCCGGAGGAGTTGACGGAACGCATCGGGCGGCTTCAGCGCGACGTCAAAGAGCTGCAGAATGCCGTTGGCGACCTGAAAGCGCGTCTCGCTGCCTCCGACGCGCAGACGTACATCGATCGCAAGGAAGAAGTAAACGGAAAAACGTTCGTGGGTGCGGTCGTCCACGAAGCGAACGGCGAGGCGTTGCGGCACCTCAATAGTGCGATTCGCCAGCGCTTGCGCAGCGCCGTGATTGCGCTTGCGGGCGTCGACGATGGAAACGTCAGCCTCCTCGTGTCGGCCAGCGACGACCTCGTGCGCGATGGCGTGCATGCGGGAAATCTCGTGAAGCTCGCCGCGCCGCTGGTGGGCGGCAAGGGCGGAGGGCAGCCCGCGCAGGCGCAAGGCGGCGGAAAGAATCCGCAAGGTGCGAGCCAGGCCGTCGAAGCGATTCGCGCGGCCGTGCTTTCGGCGTGAAGCGGATCGCCGCGGTGCTGGCGTGCACGCTGGCATTGGCGTGTCCGGCGCGCGGTACCGCACAAGAGCTCGACTCGCAACTCGTGCTCGAACGTTACGCCGCGGCATTGGCCGGAATCGCGGCGCCCAAGGCGGTGGTCTTCAATTATAGCGTTTCGCAGGCGGGTCCGCACAATTTGGAACAAACGCACACGATCTTTAGAGTGGGGACGCTGACGCGCGATCAAACCACGTCGGTCGACGGCGATGCGGTGACGGGTCAAATTCGAATTCTGTCACGCAGCGATCGCTATGCGATCGTTCGGCTTGCACCGCGTGTTTCGGAATATTCGCTCCTGTTTCTCGGCGCGCGTCGTAACGGAAAGCACTTGGATTACACCTATGCGGCCGCGCCGTACGCACCGGCCGGACCGTTTACCGTTACGGAAGTGACGATCGACGGCGTCACGTACCTCCCGAATCTGATCCGGTTTGTCGCGATCGCGGAAGGCGTCAAGGCGAACGGCTCGATCGCCTATGCGAAGTTCGGCAAGTACTGGATGCCGACGCTCGCGCTCGTTTCCGCGAAGATCGACGGCAAACCCGCGCGCGAGCGCATCGCTTGGGGTGGATATGCGTTTCCCGCAACGTTGCCCCCGTCGACCTTCGCCCAACCCAAGCCGGTCGCGTTGCCGACGATCGCGCCGTTCTGAAGGCCGCGCTCTCGCGTCTCTGCGGATGGCTGGCGTTCGGCCTTCCGCTCACCGTCTACGCCGTATCGATGGAGCGCACGATTTCGTTCTGGGACACGGGCGAAATGCAGACGGTACCGTACATTTTGGGAATCGCCCATCCGACGGGTTTTCCGGCGTTCGTGTTGTTCGGTTGGCTTTTCACCCACGTCGTCGCCGTCGGTACGGTTGCATTTCGCACGACGTTGATGTGCGTGGTGGCAATGAGCGGTGCGGCCTGGATCGTCTTCCGGATCGTCGCGGACGAGACGGGCGCGCCGGCGATTGGCCTCGGATCCGCCCTGGCGTTTGCCTTCACCGACATCGCATGGACCCGCGGCACGCGCACGGAGGTTCACGCGGTCGCTGCCTTCTTCGTGTTGCTTACCTTGTTGCTCGCGCTCCGTTGGACGCGCGTCCCGCGGCGCGCACTGTTGCTGGCGACCGCGGCATCGTGGGGGGTGGCCCTTTCGACGCATGCGTTGGCCGCGCTGATGTTGCCCGGTCTCGTCGTTTTGCTTGCGGCGCGCGCCGGGCACGTGCGAGTTCGCGGCGTGCTTTCGGCGGCGGCGGTGGTACTAGCGACGATGGCAATGTTCTATGCGTATTTGCCCATCCGCAGCGCCATCGTCTATCGCGAGCATCGCGATCCGACGCTCGCGCTCGGAATCCCCGCGGGGCGTCCATTTTGGGATTACGATCATCCCTCGGAGTGGGCGGGCTTCGTGAAACTGGTCGGGGGGACGGAGTTTTCGGTCGATCGCGGACTGAACGCGGCGTATGAGATTCAAACGTACACCGTGAAACTGCCTGGTTACATCGCCGTGTTACTTCGCAACTTCCGATTGATCGGCGTGGCGGGAATTCTCGCGGGACTCGTCGTGATGGGCCGCGAGACGCCGTTGCGAGCCGCGGGCTTCGCGATTGCGGGCTTTGCGGCCGTTCCGTTTGCGCTCGGCTTTAGCTCGGAGGCCGATCCGGGCCGGTATTTTTTGGGGTCGCTCGGAGTCTGCGCGTCGTTCATCGGCGTCGCGGCGGCCGCGCTCGCGCGGCGGCTGACGGGCGTGGTACGCTGGGTTCCGGCTCTCTTGGTCGCGGTGCTCGCTATCGTCGAATTTCGCGCGCAGAGCGGGCTCTTCGCACAGCGCAACGATCCGGGGGCCACCGCCTTCCTGCAAAACGTGCGCGTGCATACGCCGCCGCACGCGATTCTGATCGCACCCTGGCTTTATGCGACGCCGCTCGCCTATGCCGCATACGTCGATCGTTCGCTCGGCGACCGGATCGTCGAAACGGCGTGGCTCTCCGATGACGCGGATCGCGTTCCAACGTGGTTGCGCACGCGTCCGGTGGTCGTCGTCGACGTCCCGTGGGGCGAGGTTCCGGGATATCGGACCGTGCGGATCTTCGCGGGCGATCCGCCGCTTTATGCGGTCGTCAAGCGATGACCAAACGCGCGCTCGCCGCCGGAGCGGCGGCATGCGCGGTCGCGCTGGTCGTCTCGCATTTCCGCTCGACCGCGTACAACAACTACGTATTGCTCGCAAACGCGTGGCTGCACGGACGCGCGTGGATCGATTGGCCCGGGCAATACATCGACGCGCTCCTCTATCACGGACGCTACTACGTGATCGAAGCGCCGATGCCCGCGGTTTTGCTGTTACCCTGGGTGGCCGCTGCCGGCGTTCACGCCAATCAAACGTTGCTTGCGGTCGTACTGTGCGGCGTTGCGGTCGGGGCAGCGTGGTCGATCGGCGAACGGTTGGGCGTCCGCCCGCGCGACCTGGCCCTGTTGTGTGCGTTCCTGTTGGCGGGAACGGACCTCCTCTGGTGTGCGATGCTGGGCGACGTCTGGTTCGTCGCGCACGTGAGCGCCGCGTGCTTTACGTTTCTCGCACTGGCTGAGCTCGTGCACGGGCGGCGCGGTTGGCTCGTCGCGTTGTGGGGCGCGTGCGCGGCGGCTTCGCGATTCAGTCTGGTCTTGGCGCTGCCAGTATACGCGGCGCTGCTCTGGAGCGGCGTGCCGCGGTTCCGCCGCTATGCGGGCTTCTGTGCGGTCGTGCTTTGCGCCGTCGCGCTTTCGATATGGTACAACGAAGTACGCTGGGGAACGGCGCTCGACATCGGCTACACGACGTGGTTTCATCAAGACGCGGCTGGTGCGCCGTCCGGATCGCCGTTTCGCCTCTCCTATCTCCCGTACGAGCTGTGGTCGTTCTTCGTGCAGGTGCCTTCGTTCGCGGCGATTGCGCCGTTCGTCGTTCCGAGCTTCAGCGGAGTAGCTTTGACTTGGACGAGTCCGGCGCTGCTTCTCGCATTGTGGGCGCGACGGCCGCAGCCGCTCGTCGCGTCGATGTGGGTCGCCGCGTTCTTAACGGCGGCGCCTTCTTTCCTTTACTACGTGAACGGCTTCGCGCAGTTCGGAATGCGGCACGCGCTCGATTTCGAGCCGTTTCTTTTCGTGCTTATGCTGGCGGCCGCCCAACCGGGTTTGGCCACCATTTGGCGCGTGCTCGTCGGCTGGAGCGTGTCCGTTGGTGCGTGGGGATGCTGGTATTGGAACGTCTTCGTGCGGCCGGGATACTAGCGCGGCGTCTGTGATTCGAATGCGGCGCGCAGATCCGCCGGATCGTCGACCGGAGCGGAGCACTGCGTGCCCGCGCACAGATACGCTCGCGCCTTTTCGGTTGCGGCGAAGCCGCGCAGCAGGAGCGTGTCGCGATCTACCGGTGCGATCG
>JAFAIW010000025.1 GCA_019236495.1 Vulcanimicrobiota bacterium
CCAACGAAGACACCTAGGGAGCATCAGCTCCGGATACGACACAGAGGTCGGGCGCTCGTCGCCTACCGACGTGGCGCCCGGGCCGCACCCACCTGCGAGAACGCAGGTTCAATACCTGGCACGGACAGACGCGTGCGCGGTCGATCCCTTCGAGGCGCGCGCTGCGCGCGCGCACCTCAGGACTGCGCGCGGCTTCGCCGCGCTTGCCGATAAGGAAGTTTAAAGAGCGTTGGAGAGAGTTTGGGTGGCGGCGAGCGTGCGCCATTTCTCGAACGCGGCGCGCACCGCGCTTACCGGCGGCGATCCATTGACGTCCAGCACGAGAAATCCCCGAAACGCTTGGAAGCGCTGCAGCCAACGATCCACCGCATTCGCTTCGTCACTTTCGATTTCGCCGGTGTGATGAACGTGCCACGCGATGACCGTTCGCGATAGAAGCGTCGTCGCGTCGCTGGCCGCGTCGAGATTCGCAAACTCGGGACCGAAGCGCACCCAGGCGCTATCCGCCTCTTTCGCCACGCGTTTGAGGTCCTGATCTCCGGCCGCGAAACTCCCGGCGCGATTACGAAGTGCGACCGTGACGTTCAACGCTTTCGCGACGCTCGCAACCAACGTCAGTCGTTCGAGGACGTCCGGCCAGGATCCCGACGTTTCGGCCGGCAGCGGTGCGCAGAGCAACGGTGCGCTCAGCATGTCCGCCGTCGCAAAAACCTCGCGAATCGCATCGCTATCACCGTCGAACAGCTTCTCGGACCAGAGCGCCGCAATCGTCAGGCCCAGATCGACCGCCATCTTCTTGATTTGGGCGAGGTAGTCGGTATCGAGCCGCGGAAAATGCCGGACGTCGCAGACGATGCCGTCCGCCAACACCTCGCGCGCGCAGAGATCGACCCACTCCAATTGCGTCAAGTCTCCCGAGGCGAGCTGTGAGTCGAACGTCGTGCTTGCGCAAGCCAACTTCATTGGCGCCCCGTTCGACGCCGCTGCAAGGAGAAGCCTCCGCTTGAAAATCGCCGTCGCCGCCGATCACGCAGGCTACCTTTATAAAGACCAAATCGCGGCCGCCTTGCGCGCGCAGGGACACGAAGTGCTGGACTACGGCACCTGCGATGCGACGCCCGTAGATTATCCCGACTACGGCTACGCCGTCGGCGAATCGGTGGCGAGCGGTCAGGCCGATCGTGGAATCGTCGTTTGCGGATCGTCGATCGGAATATCGATCGCAGCCAACAAAGTGCCGGGCGTGCGTTGTGCTGTGATCACCGAACCTTTCTCGGCCGAGCTTTCGCGGCGTCACAACGACGCCAACGTTTTGGCGCTCTCCGAGCGCCTCACCGGTTGGGAGATGATCGAACGGTGCGTGCAAGTCTTTCTCACGACCCCGTTCGACGGCGGCCGGCACGAAGGGCGCGTGAAGAAGCTCTTCGAGTTCGGGTTGCCCCAGCGCGAAAACGCGCTGAAGGCCATCGAAAAGGGCAAAGTGGAAGGCGCCGAAACGCCGAAAGCCGATCTCGTTGGATACAAGCCGTACTAATTCGGAATAAGGAACGCCATGGACATTCTTACTCCTAGCTCGATCGAAAGTGCCGATCCTGAAGTCTTTGCCGCTCTTTCCAGTGAGGATCGGCGACAGCGTGAGAACCTCGAGCTGATCGCATCCGAGAACTATGCGAGCCGCGCGGTGCGGGAAGCAACGGGTAGCGTGATGACCAACAAATACGCGGAAGGGTATCCCGGCAAACGTTACTACGGCGGCTGCGAATACGTCGACGTGGTCGAGCGGCTCGCGATCGCGCGTTTGAAAGAAATCTTTCGCGCGGAGCACGCGAACGTGCAAGCCCATGCGGGCGCGCAGGCCAACATGGCAGTGTTCATGGCGCACCTCCAGCCGGGCGACACCGTGCTCGGAATGTCGCTCGCGCACGGCGGTCATCTTACGCACGGCACGAAAGTGTCGTTCAGCGGGAATCTCTATCATGCCGTGGCGTACGGCGTGCGACGCGAAACGGAGTTGATCGACTTCGACGAAGTCCGCCGGCTCGCTCAGGAGCATAAGCACAAACTCCTCATCGCCGGGGCCAGCGCCTATCCGCGAACGATGACCTACGAAACGTTCGCCGAGATCGCGCGCGAAGTCGGGGCGGTGCTGCTCGTCGACATGGCGCACATTGCGGGATTGGTTGCCGCCG
>JAFAIW010000039.1 GCA_019236495.1 Vulcanimicrobiota bacterium
TCGCCGCCCGGAACCTCCAGCGATCGCGCGTCGGAGCGGTGCACGTCGATCGCGAGCGCCGTCGCGACCGTCCCGCAGGGAGTGAGCGTCAATGCAGAACCGGTTCGTGCGTCTTCGAACGTCAAGACCCCCCGCGATCCAAAGACGTCGAGTCGCTGGTTCTTTTGCGGATCGAGCCAAGAAACTTCGAGGTGCGCCGTCTTCCCACGTGGGAATGCGAAGTCCGCGTAAGCGAAGTCTGCCAATGGCGGCTGCGTGAAGCTTGAAAGAGCCCCGCGCGCCGACACCGGCTCCTCCGCGAGGATCTCGAGCATCACCGCCACGTCGTGCGGCGCGAAGCTCCACCAAACGTCTTCATGCGAGCGCACTTTTCCGAGGCTGACGCGGCGGGCGCGGAGGTGCCGCACCTCGCCGATGGCCCCGTCGCGCACCGCGCGCAGCAGTTCGCGGATCGCGGGATGATAGAGCAGCAGATGTCCGACGAACACGATCAAACCGCGATGCTTCCCCGATTCGACGATCGCGCGGCCGTCGGAAAGCGAGAGCGCGAGCGGTTTCTCCACAAAGACGTGTTTGCCGCGTTCGAGCGCTCGGATCGCGAGTTCGGCGTGTTCCTGTGCGGGCGCTGCAATGACGACCGCGTCGATTTCCGAATCGAGAAGGCACTCCACCTCGGCGTAGACTTCGAGGGCGGGGAACTGCGCGCGGACGCGTGCGCGAATCTCTTCGCTACGGTCGCAAACTGCGCGCAAGCAGCCCATCGCGGCCGCGTTCCGCAACAGGTTCGATCCCCAATATCCTGCCCCGATGAGTCCGAGCGATGGGGTCACAGCAATACCACGTTGTCGCGGCCGTCGCGCACGGCGCGCGTGGCGTTTCGCGTGTCGACCACCGCCACGGCGTGATCGACGATCGTCTGCCAGTCAATGGTGGTATGGTCGGTCAGAACGACCACGCAATCCGAACCTTTCAGAACGTCCTTCGTCAGCGGAACCGAATGGCGAAGCTTGCCGTCGTCTTCCTGAAAGCTCGGTACGAAGGGATCGTGATAGTCCACGCGCGCCCCCTCCCGCTCGAGCAAATCGAGGACTTTGACGGCCGGAGACTCGCGCCAATCTTCAATGTCCTTCTTGTACGCCACGCCGATGGCGAGGATGCGCGCGTCCTTGAGGGGCTTTCCTTGCTCGTTCAGCGCGCGAAGGATTTTGTCGCGCACGAAATACGGCATCGCGATATTGATCTCACCCGCGAGTTCGATGAACCGCACGTGAAAGTCAAACTCGCGGGCCTTCCAGGCCAGGTAAAACGGATCGAGCGGAATGCAGTGGCCGCCGACGCCCGGCCCGGGGTCGAAGCGCATGATGCCGAACGGCTTGGTGGCGGCCGCGTCGATAACGTCCCAAATATTCACTTTGAGACGATCGCAGAGCAGCGCCATTTCGTTGACGAGCGCGATGTTCACCGCGCGAAAAGTGTTTTCGAAAACCTTGGTCATCTCCGCGACGCGGGGAGAGCTGACGCGCAATACGTCGAAGATCGTCTGTTGATAGAAAGCGGCCGCGACGTCGAGACAAACCGGAGTGACGCCGCCCACGACCTTATTGGTATTGCGGGTCGTGTAGCGCTTGTTTCCGGGATCGACGCGTTCGGGCGAAAACGCCAGGAAGTAATCGCGTCCCACGACGAGCCCGGTGGCGGCGAGGAGAGGAAGCAGCACTTCTTCGGTCGTTCCCGGATAGGTGGTGCTTTCGAGGCAGATCAGCTGACCGGGCCGGAGTTGTCCGGCAATGGCCTCGCCAACGTGTTTGATGTACGAGATGTCGGGATCGAGATTCTTGGTCAACGGCGTCGGGACGCAAATCACGATGACGTCGCAAGTGCCGAGGCGCGAAAAATCGGTGGTTGCGCTCAAGCGTCCGTTGTAGACGACCGCTGCCAGCTCGTCGTCGTCGACGTCGCGAATGTAATTCAAGCCCTGCGCGACCTGATTCACGCGCAGCGGATTCCGATCGAAGCCCACGACGGGGAAGCCGACCTTGGCTTTTTCGACCGCCAGCGGCAAGCCGACGTAACCGATGCCGACGACCCCCACGGTCGCAGAGTGCGTTTCGATTTTCGCGACGAGATCCGCCCGCTCGTCGTTCGCGGGGCTCGGTTTGAGGAGTTCCATCGATCAGCTACTCCGTGGCGCCCGCGACGGCGAAGCGTTGTACCGCCGGCGACGGCGCGGACAGTCGTGTGCGCGGGGCTGCAATTTCGCCACGCTCGGTTTCCGCGGCGACCGGCTGCGCCGGCGTTCCCACAAGGTGCTCCCCGGGGCGAAACGCCGGGACGAACTCGTGCAGTACCGCCAAGGCGCGCGCGCTGTCGGTCGCGCGAATCGCGTGCGAAAGCTCGGTGAGGCCGCGCGCGATTTCGCCGTAGTCGAGCCGGTCTTGTTGCGCGATGAAGAGCCTCTCGTGGCTCGTGCGCGTCACGCCTTCGCTCGTGGTGAGAACTTCTTCGAAGAGTTTTTCACCGGGCCGGATCGACGTTTCGACGATGTCGATGTCGCGATACGGCTCGAGCCCGGCCAACCGAATGACGGTTTCGGCCAGGTGCACGATCTTGACCGGATTGCCCATGTCCAGTACGAACACTTGACCGTCGCGTCCGAGCGCCATCGCTTCGAGCACCAGCGAAACGGCTTCCGGAATAGTCATGAAATAACGCGTCATGTCGCGATGCGTTACGGTCAGTGGGCCGCCGTTTTCCAACTGTTGCCGGAAGATCGGAATCACGCTTCCGCGGCTTCCGAGAACGTTTCCGAAGCGAACCGAAACAAATTCCGTTCCGCTGTTGTTGGCGAACGACTGACAGATCAATTCCGCCATGCGCTTGGTGACGCCCATGACGCTGGTCGGATTGACCGCTTTGTCGGTCGAAAGCAGTACGAACTTTGCCGTTCCGCTCGCGGCTGCGGCCAGCGACACGACGTGGGTCCCGATGACGTTGTTGCGCACCGCCTCGCACACGTTGAACTCGAGAATAGGCACGTGCTTGTGCGCCGCAGCGTGGAACACCAGTTTTGGGCGGTACGTCGAAAAGACGCTTCGAATCGCGGGCGAATCCGCCACGTCCGCCAAGATCATCTTGGTGCGCGTGAAAGCGTGCTGTTGGCGCAGCTCCTGCTCGATTGCGAAGAGGCTGTTCTCTCCGTGTCCCAAGAGCAACAGCAAGCGTGGATTCAGGCGGCAGATCTGACGGCAGAGCTCGCTTCCGATCGATCCGCCCGCGCCGGTTACCAGTACGACCTGGTTTTCGATGTACGGAGATACTGCCGAGATGTCCATTCGAACCGGCTCGCGCGCCAGAACGTCCTCGATGCGCAAGTCGCGTACGTGCGAAACTTTGACGCGATCGTTCAGCAGGTCGGAGGCGCTCGGCAGCACTTTCACCGCGCACGGCTTCGAGCGCGCCTTGCTGCAAATGGCAATGACTTGATTGATGAACGGGAGCGGGGCCGACGGCGTGGCGACGATCACGCAATCGACGCCATGCTTTTCGATCAACTGCGGAAGGTCGCCGACCCGGCCGAGAATACGCGCTCCGTCGACGCGGCGCACGCGCGTGTCGTCGTCGACGCACCCGACGATGCGATACGGCAGGCCGGGCGTCTCGGCAATGATGTGGATGAGCGAGGTCGCGGCTTTCCCGGAGCCGACCACCACGACGCGCCGGGCGTTCGGACGGCGGCTCAAGATCAACTTGCGCCCCGCAACGATTCCCACCCGCAGGGCCATGCGTAGAATGAAGCCGACGACCGCGGCGATCAAGACCAGGCGGCCGGATGCATGCCACAGCGGGTCGGGAAGTTTCTCTAAGGTGAGGACGATAAGCGTTCCGAGGGTCGCGCCGAGCGACAACCGGATGACGTCGTGAAAATCGAAACTTCGCCCCGTTTCGCCCCGGGGTTGCGCGACGACGCTCGCGGCCCAGAGGAGCGCCGCGAGAAGCAAGAGCTGCTCGCGCGTGGGCGACGTGATGTCGCCCAAGGCCGCGGCCAGCGGCGCAGCGATGAGGAATAGCAAGAGATCGGTGACGATGAGGCCGAGGCGTATCTGTGGGCGAATGCCGCGCACGTCGTTTCCCTGCATTGCGTTGTGTGTGGCGGGTGGGTCTTGAGGCGCCCCACCCGCTGTAAGAATAGGCGCAATGCGTCGGGTGGGGACAGAACGGTCTCGCCCCTCGTTCGAGGTTTTATTGACCTCGAAGCGGGGGCGAAAGCACTAGTTTGACGACAACGCTTGGCGGTGGCCCATTCAGGCGAGCCTCAAACGTGGTGCGCGCTCCCGGAGAGCATGACCGTCCAGTGCGCTCCTCCGTCAAGACTATATTCCGTGCGAAAAGCGTAGTGATCCGAATCGGTCCACGTATTTACCGTCCGCATCGTCACGGTTTTCCCGTTATCGTCTTTGAACGTGCTTGGAAACGTGACGCTGTTGCGATCGACGAGGATGTCGGCATCGGTGACGCGATTTGGCGCCACGCTGTAAAAGCGGTACGCTTTCGTCTCGGGATTGTACGTGAAGATCGTAACGTCGTGCACCGGCGTGCCCTTGTAATTGATGTTTTGCTGGCAGATCATGAAGAGCCGATCGCCCGACCAGTCGCACGCGGTGGTGCCGTCGGCCTCACCGGCTTTGCTGAAGGTCGTGTCGACGATCGTGGCACTGCTTTGCCACGTCCCCCGATAGAGCCCGAGCGCATCGACGGGCGACGCGCTCTGCGCACCCGCACCAAGCGATGTGGTCCCGAGCGACGACACGAGTGCGGCAAAAAATGCAAGCGGTCTCATTTGGAGTTCCTCCAATACTGTGGCGACCAGTAGTACAGCGTGGTGAGATCGTCGGGATAAACGAGGCCGAAGGTATCGCTTGGAATCGGTTCGATGTCGTCGCGGTCGTCGTCGAGCTCTCGCCACGACGGATCGCGGCGATCGTACGATGCCGGAAACCGTACAAACGGTAATGAGGCTCGATCCTTTGCGCCGATTTCGACGAACGACCGTTGGCCTTCGAGCAGCGACGTTCCGTTCGGACGGCCGGAAAAGCCCGCGAAGCGGAGTTGCGACTCGTCGTCGATCCACCCACAAATCGGGCACTGCTCTTCAGAACCGGGTGGACCGGGGAAGACGAGGTAACCGCAGCACGGACACGGATACGCGCGCACGTCCCTCCTTTAAGGAGATACCGTCGCGCTGCCTGGCGGCCGGGCAGGTGCCTCGGCCGGAACTCAGGAAGCTCGTGGCTGCCGGCAGCGGTGATCGCCGTGTCGAGGTCCCGCCGGTGAAAAGAATTTTTGTAGCCTAGGGCTCGCGATCTGCGTACCCGCTCGATGTCCGCCCCGCCCCCAAACAAAGGAAGTGGCCGGCGCAGGCGTCGCGGAGGAGTTCGAGAGTGACGGAGCCCGGCGACGTATCGTAAAGGCGAAAAGTATTGGGAACGGAGATTCTCATCTCCAGCGATCCCTGGGAAAACCGGGTTGCCATCCTCGAGGATGGGGCGCTTTCGGAGATTTACATCGAGCGCGAAGAGAAAGTCATCGGCTCGATCTACAAAGGAAAAGTTCAAAACGTTTTGCCCGGAATGGGCGCCAGCTTCGTCGACATCGGTCTCGGCCGAAACGCGTTTCTTTATGTCGACGATATCAATAAGACTCCCTTAAACATCGGCGACGTCGAGATCACGTCGGGCCGCAGTGGTTGGACCATCAGTGAGAAGGTCAATCGCGGGGACGACGTGCTCGTGCAGATCGTGAAGGAACCGCGCGGTCTCAAAGGGGCCCGCGTCAGCACGAACATTTCGTTGCCGGGGCGCTACCTGATTCTCATGCCGACCGGCAAATACAGCGGCGTCTCGCGAAAGATCGAATCGGCCGACGATCGCAACCGTCTGAAAGCGATCATGAAGCGGATCCGTCCCGAAGGGATGGCTACCGTCGTTCGCACTGCGGCGGCGGGCGTCAGCGAAGCCGAGCTGATCGCCGATTTGGGCGTGTTGATTCGCATGTGGCACGGCATCCTCGAAACGTACAAGCGGGCCCCGTCGCCGTCGCTCTTGCACAAAGACATGAACCTCGTCTTCAAGGCGGCGCGCGATTTCATCAACGCCGACGTCGAACGCGTGTTCATCGACGACGAAGAAGAGTACAAGAAGGTCCGCGATTTTCTCCAGCTCTTAGGTCCGCAGTATCTCGACCGCGTCGAGTACTACAATTCCGGAAGATCCCTCTTCAAGGATTACCGGATCGACGAGGAGCTGCAAAAACTCATGCGTCCGAAGATCAACCTGCCTTCGGGCGGGTCGATCGTCATCGAGACGACGGAAGCACTCACGGTCATCGACGTGAACAGCGGGAAGTTCACCGGCGGAAAGAATCTCGAAGACACGATCGTCAAGACGAACGTGGAAGCGGCCGCCGAGATCGCTCGCCAAGTGCGCTTGCGCGATATCGGTGGGATCATCGTCTGTGACTTCATCGACATGAACACCGAAGCTTCACGTAACAAGGTCATCAAGACACTCGAGGAAGGGCTGCGCCGCGATCGGACGCGCGCTACGATTCAATCCTTTTCCAACCTCGGTTTGCTGGAATTCACGCGCAAACGCGTCGGCAAGGATCTGGCCTCACAGTTGCGCGGCAGCTGTCCGACCTGCAATGGTCTGGGCAGCGTGATGTCGTCGCAGTCGGTAGCCATCGATGCGTTTCGAAAAATTCGCTCGCACTACGGGAACGGGAACGGCGCGCACAAGCACCCCGTGGTCGTCGATACCTACCCGACGGTGGCGGCGCAAATGGAGTACTGGTACGAAGACGAGTGCAAGGAGCTTGCGCAAGAGCTTGCTACCGACATTCGGGTTCGCGTAGATGCGCTGCTTCATCCCGAGCGAACGAAGGTTCACGCCGTCACCGACGGCGCAAAGATGACGCCCGCGTCGATTCGCGTCGGCGATGAACGCGAGGTCGATTTGCTGAGCACGCGGTTGCCGAACCAAACGTCTGCGGTGACGGTGATCGAAAACATGCTGGTCGAAGTCGAGAACGCCGCGAACTATGCCGGTCAAACGATTCGCGTGCGCATCATCGACGTCGACGACGACGCCATTCTCGCGGAACCGATCGGCATGCCGGCCGTGACGGTCGATGCGAAGAAGAAACGGCGCCGGCGCGGACGCAAGGCGCCGCTCACCACGCAAGAACAGACGGACCAGCTGCGCGAGCTCGCCGAAGAGGCCGCCGCATCCGGTGCGAGCCGTGCGGCGATCGGTATTTCGACCGAAGCCGAAGCGGAGCGCGAACTAGAAGAAGACGAAAAGGGCAAGATCTCCGCACCCGGCGTTACCACCGTGGAAGCGGGACAGCTGCACGAAGACGGCGAGGGGCATCGCCGTCGCCGGCGGCGGCGTCGCCGCGGACGCGGTGGCCGCGACGCGGAGGCCGCCGGAATTCCCGCGGAAAGCGCCCTACGCCAAACGCAGGAAGCGGAGTCTCAGGGCACCGAGCCGGAGGAGCACGATGCGAGCGAACCGCGTCGCCGTCGCCGCCGTCGCCGGCGTCGCGGTCGACACGGCGAGGTTCATGCGGATGCGCCGCATCCAACGGTACCGGATCGGCACATCTTCCGCGTAAGCGCGGACGGAAATGCGGAACCAACCGGGCAAACGGCTCCGCGCGAACCATCGCGCGCGCTCGCGCCGTGGAATCGCCGGCCGTCGCCACCCGCGGTCGAACCACCGCCCCCATCGATCACGATTCCGGAGGAACCCGCGGCCGTCACCAAACCGACGCGCCGGCGCCGCACCACCCCGTCCGAACCGATCCATGGCGGCGAACTGCAGCCGTCGCCCATTGCCGCTCTTCCGAGCGGCGACGGCGAAGCACGCAGACGTACGCGCAAGACGCAGTCCGAAGACGGCGGCAACGCGCCGAAACGCGCCGTGAAGAAAGCTTCGGCAAAGAAAGCGCCGGCGACGCGCAAGACGTCACGCAAGAAGAAGAGCGAGTGAGCCGGCGGGGCGCTTAAGCGCCGTTCGCGCTTTGCGCGGCGATCTTGTTCGTCAAGAAGTTGATCGCCGTTTGCAATTGCGTGTCTTTGGTGGGATCCCCGAAACGCGGATTCTTATTTTCATCGGCTTTGATGTCGGGCTCGATTCCAACCGTATTGATGTCGCGATTGTGCGGCGTGAGGTAGCGCGCCGTCGTAATCTTGACGGCCGATCCGTCGGGCAGCGGATAGATCGTTTGCACGACACCCTTCCCGAAGGTCTTCGAGCCGATCAGCGTTCCGACGCCGCTGTCCTGAATCGCGCCGGACGTGATCTCCGAGGCGGACGCCGTGTGCCCGTTGACGAGCACCGCCAGCGGCACGGGATTGATCGCGGTATTTTCCGCTTCGATCGTCACGATATTCGACTGTCGCGATTCCACTGAAACAATCGGTCCGCTGGGAATGAACTTCGAACTCACCGCAACGGCTGCATCGAGATATCCGCCGCCATTGTCGCGCAAATCGAGCACGAACGCCCGGGCACCCTGCGCCTGCAAGCGATCGAGGGCGGTGTTGAGCTCGTCGCTGGTGTCGCGTCCGAAGACGGTCAACGCAACGTAGCCGATCTTGTTCGGCAGCATCTTTTCGTAGACGCTCAACTGTTTAATCGGTTCGCGCACCAGCGTCATCGCCGGGAGAAGCTTCCCGTCGCGTTGGATCTCGAGCGTTACGGGAGTGCCTTGTTTTCCACGCAGCAACTGTGACGCCTGATCGATCCGCAACCCCTTCGTACTCTTTCCGTCGATGGTCCAAATGACGTCGTCTTGCTGGATGCCGGCTTTATCGGCCGGCCCGTCCGGAACGACGTTGCTGACCGTGATCATCTTCGTGCCGTCGTCGCTTTGGATCACGATCCCCGTTCCGGAGAACGTCGTCCCATCCAAGCCTTGATTGAGGTCGGCGAAATCCTTCGGGTCGAGAAAGACCGTGTAGCGATCGTGTACGGAGTTCATCATTCCGGAGATCGCGGCATACGTCAGTTCGCGCGGATTGGCGTGATACTGACGGCTCGCGACTTGCACCTCGCGATCGATCTCGCGCTCCGTCTTGGACGGATCGTCGTAGGCGACCATGACCGCAAGCTTCGGCTTTGCGACGCCGGTGTGCTTGAGATACTCGTCCAAACTGTCCCGAACGCTGTCGAGCGTGGCTTGCTCGTCGATTTTTTTATAGAACTGTTCGTTCAAATGTTGATAGCTGAGTTGCAGCTCTTCCGCATCGATGAGACCGAAGGAGGTTTCCGTCGCGGTTGCCGGCACGGCTGCCGGAACGCGCGCTGCAGTCAGCGCCAGAACGACGAGAAGAAAAAGAGTCGCTACGCGTTTCATTGTTTCCCTTGAGCAGCAGCCTCGCGCAACAGCGCTTTGGCCGCGGAGAGTTGCCGGTCGCCCGGCGTATCGATCAGCGACGGGTCGGGGCTTTGCGTGACCACCACGTCCGGCTCGATACCTTTATGTTGAATGTCGCGCCCGAGCGGCGTGACGTACCGCGCGGTCGTGATCTTGAGGGCTCCGCCGTCTTGCAGGCGGTAGATGCTCTGAACAACGCCTTTTCCGAAGGTCCGAGTTCCCACGAGCTTGCCCACGTGATAGTCCTGAATCGCGCCCGAGGTGATTTCGGATGCGCTGGCCGTGTATTTGTTGACCAGGACAACCAGCGGCGCCGTCCCTCCGACCGCGTCCCCTTCGGCATCCTTCGTATCCCGGTTCCCGGCCCGGTCGATCATCGAGACGATCGGCCCGGACGGCACGAAGTAGCTGGAGATGTCGACGGCCGCGTCCAGCAGGCCCCCGCCGTTGTCCCGCAGGTCGAGGATATAGCCCTTCGCTCCCTGCCGCTTTCCGAAGAGCAGCGCCCGCTTGATCTCCGCCGACGAGGTATCGCCGAAGTCCGAGAGGCGGATATAGTCGAAACCGTCCTCCATCTTCGCCTTGACCGTGGGGACGTGAATCGTCTCGCGTACGATCGCATAGCTGCGGCGATCCGCCTTCTTATAAGGATGGGTCGTGATACGCACGGTCGTGCCGGCGGCGCCGCGGATCATGCGCTCGACGGTGTCGAGCTTCAATCCGCTGGTCGAGTGGCCGTCGACGTCGAGAACGACTTCTCCGGGTTTCATGCCGGCGCGCGCTGCCGGAAGATCCTCGATCGGATCGACCAAAACTTCGCCTTTGTTGTCCTGCACGATGTAGACGCCGATTCCGCCGAAGTTTCCGCCGTCGAGCGATTCGTCGAGTGATTGAATTTCGTGCGGTGAGAGATAGACGGTGTACGGGTCTTTGAGCGCGTCCATCATGCCGCTGATCGCCGCCTGCGTCAGCTCCGTGTTGCCGAATTTTGCACCATAGCGCTCTTCGGCGAGCGCCAGCTCTTCATTGAGCTTCGCGCGATCGGTTGCGGCGATGCCGCTCGCCGATGCGGCCGGAAGAGCCGCGCGCACGTGCTTTGAGGAAAGGTATTCGACCAGGCCTTTGTGCTCGCCGTCGAGCAGCGTTTGCGCTTGTACCGGTTCGTAGAATGCTTCTTCGACTTTGTGGAATGCGAAATCGACGAGCCGCTCGTCTGAGCTTCCCTGTCCGAGAAGCGATTGCAAGTCGATCGAAGCGACGTCGGTGCCGCCTTCAAACGAGGTTTGCGCGCTTTGCATCCCGGTCCGATAACCGAGAAACAACGCACCCGCCAGCGCGGCGATAAGCACGATCAGCGCTGCAAGCAGCGTGCGAACCTTGGGCGACAACGGTAATTCCAACCTTTCCTAGATACCCGCGTACCGGCAATGGTATCTGACGATGCTTAGTGGAGTCTTGGGGCGGGGTCGACCGGCTTCCCGTCTACCCGAACTTCGAAGTGGAGGTGCGGCCCGGTCGAGGCTCCCGTTGATCCGACGGCGCCGATGGCCTGCCCTCTTTGAACCTCTTGACCGGTGGAGACGAAGATCGCCGAACAGTGTCCATAGCCGGTGGAGATGCCGCCTCCGTGGTCGATCAAAATGTAGTTGCCATAGCCACCGTACCAACCGGCCATCAGCACCTTGCCCGACGCGGCCGCGGTGATCGTCGTTCCCGTCGGCGCCGCGATGTCGAGCCCTTGATGGAATTCCATGCCGCCGCCGAAGGGGTTGTGGCGGAGCCCGAAGGGCGAGGTGATGGTTCCTGAGACCGGCCACGAGAGCGATCCCGGCGCTTCGCCCTCGTTGCCCGCGATTCCGGCCGCCTGCCGCTCGGCCGCCAACTCGCGCTCGCGCTCCTGAATGAGCGCTTCGAGCTGGGCTTCTTCCTCGGCGGAGAGGTCCTCCATTTGTGCGACTTCGCTCGCAACGTGACGGCGCTGCTCGTCCGCGACACTGACCAGCTCGCCGCGTTCGCTCGCGAGCGTATCGAGCTGGTTCCGGGCGCGCTGCTGTTCCTGACGCGCGGCTTGCAAGGCGATTTGCGTGCGCTCGAGATCGAACTCGATCCCCGAAACGCGGCGCTCCGCGTCGCGGCGGCTGCGGATCGTCCGCTGATTCGCCGCCACCAGCAGCCGCAAATCGTCCCAACGTTCCGCGAAGTCCGCAAAGGACGTGGCGGAGAGCAGGACGTCGAGATAGCCGAGATCGCCGTGCTCGTAAATATCGACCAAGCGGTGATTGAGCGCGTCGCTATGGCGTTTCAGCGTGGCTTTCGCTGCGCTCAGTTGCAGGCTGTTCCAGGCAAGACGACGTTCAGTGGAGCGCGTTTGGGAGTCGAGATCTCCGAGTCGCGCGTTCACGCTGGCAATCGCGCCGTTCGTTTCGTCGAGCTGCGCCTGCAAGTTCCCGACGCGAACCTGTGCTGCATGCAGCTCGGCCCGTTTCTGCTGCAACCGCTCGTGCAGCGCGTGCGCTTTGGCGCGCTGCGCTTGGATTTTCTGATCGATCGACGTCCGTGAGCCGGCCGGGGCGCAGAGTAAGACCATCGTGATGCCGAGCGCGGCGACGCGACGAATCATGCTTTGCGTTTGTCCTTCACAAAAACGGACCCGCCGAGCTGTTTGGCATAGCGCTTTAGCTCCGCGGCGGCCTCGCCGATTTGTGCGTAACTCTCGAGCGTGCGATTCTCGTTCGAGAGGATGGCGATCGAAAGCGACATGATCGGGTAGCGGTTCAGCGTGCCGCGCCGATCGCGCGTTTCAATGTAGCCCTGGCGCAGATCTTGCGCGCTGTAGAGCTTCGTGATGTCCCGATCGAAGGTCTCGATAATCTCGCGCGCGATTTCTTCCGAGCGGTCGGGGCTGGTAACGACGATGAAGTCGTCCCCTCCGATGTGCCCCACGAAATCGGCGTCGTTGCCCCGCCGGCGGACGGCATCGACCGTTGAGGAGGCGACCAGCAGAATCGCCTCGTCGCCGTGCGCAAATCCGTAGACGTCGTTGAACGCCTTGAAGTTGTCCATGTCGATGTAGAGCAGCGCCCACAGGGCGTCCGTCTGCCGCAGGCGGCGGCCGAGCTCGCGGTCGATCGCGATGTTCCCG